>NZ_RZOI01000802.1:0-2582 GCF_004022645.1 Mesorhizobium sp. M4A.F.Ca.ET.020.02.1.1
GTATGGCGGCGGCTCGGTCATCGTCTGGGATGAGGGCAAATGGATTCCGGAAGGCGATCCGGCCAAGGCGATGAAGAAGGGCCATATCGGCCTCGAGCTGGAAGGCCACAAATTGCATGGCCGCTGGCATCTGGTGCGGCTGAAGCCGCGCTCCGGCGAAAAGCGCGACAACTGGCTGCTGATCAAATCCGACGATGCCGCCGCGCGCCCCGGCGAGGACATCCTGAAGCAGGAGCCGAAATCGGTGAAATCCGGCCTGACGATCGAGGAGGTCGGCGAGGGCAAGACGGCCAAAGGCGCGAAGCCGAAAGTCTGGCACTCCAACAAGCCGGCCGCCGGCAAGGCAAGAGCCGGGCCTGCCAGCCGGCTGGAGTTCATCGAGCCGCAGCTCGCCACGCTGGAGAAGGATGCGCCATCCGGCGACGATTGGCTGCATGAAGTAAAATTCGACGGCTACCGCATGCAGGCGCAGGTCGCCGGCAGCGAGGTGAGGCTGCTCACCCGCGCCGGCCTCGACTGGACCTCAAAATTCGACGGCCCCGTCACCGCCGCGCTCGCCGGTCTGAAGTGCCGGGAAGCCGTCATCGATGGCGAGATCATCGTTCTGGCCGACAGCGGCGTGTCGTCCTTCGCCCTGCTGCAGGCCGATCTGTCGGCCCGCCGCGGCGACCGCTTCGTCTACTATGTCTTCGACCTGATGCGCCTCAACGGCGAGGATCTGCGCCGCGAGCCGCTGGTCGAGCGCAAGCAGGCGCTGGCTGAACTGCTCGGCGACCAGCCGGAAGATTCAGCGCTGCGCTTCAGCGACCATTTCCATGAGCCCGGCAAGATCATGCTGCAGCATGTCTGCCGCATGGGCCTGGAAGGCGTGGTTTCGAAACGCGCCGACGCGCCTTACCGCAGCGGTCGTGGCCTCACCTGGGTGAAATCGAAATGCACGCTGCGCCAGGAATTCGTGATCGGCGGCTATCTGCCGTCCGAGAAGACCGGACGCGGCCTGCGTTCACTGCTGGTCGGCTATCACGAGCGCGGCAAGCTCCACTATGCCGGCCGCGTCGGCACCGGCTTTTCCGGCAAAATGGCCACCGACCTCAAGAAAAAACTCGACGGCCTCACGGCAAGAACCTCGCCCTTTTCCGCCGCCGTGCCCAAGGGAAAGGGCCTGGTCTGGGTCAAGCCTCAACTTGTCGGCGAAGTGGAGTTCCGCAGCTGGACCGCGGACCGTATAATACGTCACGCCTCGTTCCAGGGATTGCGCGAGGACAAGCCGGCGGAGGAAGTCGTGCAGGAAAAACCGAAGCGGGCCTCCGGCAAGGGCGAAAGCGATGCGGGCGGCGGCACGGCGACGCCAAAGGCCGCCTCGGCTGGAGTGGCAAGGACGTCGGTGAAACTATCCCATCCGGACAAGCTGCTGTGGCCCGACGAGAAGGTCTCCAAGCTGGACCTGCTCGACCATTACGCGCTGGTCTGGCCGCGCATGGAACAATTCGTCGTCAACCGGCCGCTCAGTCTGGTGCGGGCGCCGGACGGCATTGGCGGCCAGCGCTTCTTCCAGAAGCATGCCTCGCCCGGCATGAGCGACAAGATCGCCCGGATGAAGGATCCGACCGATGGCGAGGAGATCCTGTTCATCAAGGATTTCGACGGGCTTGCCGCGCTGGTCCAGTACGGTGTCGTCGAGGTCCATATCTGGGGCTCAACCGTCGACGAGCTGGAGAAGCCCGACCAGATCATCTTCGACCTCGATCCCGACGAAGGCGTCGACGTCAAGGCGGTGCGCGAGGCGGCGCTCGACATCCACAAGCAGCTGGACGAGCTGTCGTTGCCCAACCTCGTCAAGACCTCCGGCGGCAAGGGCTATCACGTGCTGGTGCCGCTGAAGCCGTCGGCGGACTGGGACGAGGTCAAGGACTTCGCCCATGATTTCGCCCGCGCGCTGGAGCAGGCCGCGCCCGACCGCTACACCGCGACGCTGTCGAAGAAGGCGCGCACCGGCAAGATCTTCGTCGACTATCTGCGCAACGGCCGCGGCTCGACGACGGTCGCCCCGTACTCCTCGCGCGCCAAGAAGGGGGCGACGGTGTCGATGCCGGTGACCTGGCCGGAACTCGAGAAGGGTCTGGCGCCGAATGCCTTTCCGCTCGGCGATTCCACGACGCTGAAGCAGCTGGGTGAAGCCAATCCGTGGAAGGACTTCTTCAAGCTGGGCAAGCCGTTGAAACGCGGCTGATCACGGAAGGCGCATCAGGCGAGAAACACCTTCTCGAACGCCTGCCTGCCCGGCGGCGAAAACACCACGGCGCGGCTGTCCTTCTCGCGTCGGGCCCATTTCTCGGCGATGATCTTGTCGAGGATGGCGGCGCCCAGCGTGCCGGCGAGATGCGAGCGCCGCACACTCCAGTCGAGACAGGCGCGGCAGACCGGCCGTCGCGCCTTGGCCTCGACATCGATGCCGAGCGCGGAAAAATGCGAGGCCGCTGCCGGGCCAAGCCTGATTTCGCGGTCGTGCCGTAGCAGGACCTTTCGGTCGACGAGTCGGTCGAGCATCGCCACCGCCTGCTCGCCGGCGAGATGGTCGTAGC
>NZ_RZOI01000803.1:0-2565 GCF_004022645.1 Mesorhizobium sp. M4A.F.Ca.ET.020.02.1.1
GGACCGGGTGCCGAGCTTGTAGCGGGCCGAGACCGCGTTCTGGTCGACATAGCCGCGCTCCACCAGCGTCTGCAGATGGCGGAAGACCGTTCCCTTGGTTGTGCCGAGCAGGGCTGCCAGCTCGCTCACCCCAACCTCGCCAGGCGCTGCGGCGACCGCCTCGAGCACGTCGAAGGCAAGCTGGACCGATTTCACGCCACCGTCAGACCGTGCCATCGTCATGTCTCTGTCTTCCCCCGCGTTCGCGTGCGCCGGCCTTGCCGGCGTGAAGCACGTACTCCGTGCTACCCCGAGGTGTCCTCCAATACAAGATTCCGGCAGGCCGCCACCGGATGATCGACAATTCCCATGTCCGGAGCGGCTCGCTAACCCTGCTTCACGGTTGCCGCGAACACGGACAATACCGAGCGCAGTACATGCCCCACCTCCGAGACGGTGTAGCCGCCTTCCTGCACGAGCGCCGTCGGCAGCCGTAGCGCGGCCAGACGGCGGGCGACCTCGACGAATCCTTCCGAAGTGAGGTTGAGCGAGCCCAGCAAGTCGCTCTCATGCGCGTCGAGCCCGAGCGAGACGACCAGGAAGCCCGGATCGAACCGCCTTATGCGCTCGATGGCGGTGTCGAGCGCAGCCAGATAGGCTTTGTCGCCGGAGCCGACCTTGAGCGGCAGGTTCAGGTTGAAACCCTCGCCCCTGCCGGCCCCGACCTCTTCGGGATGGCCGACGAAGAAGGGATAGGTCATGTCGGGATCGCTGTGCAGCGACGCGAAGAAGACATCGTCGCGATCGTAGAAGATGTGCTGCGTGCCATTGCCGTGATGGACGTCGATGTCGATGACGGCAACGCGGGCGTGGCGGGTTCGCGCCACCGTGGCGGCAATGGCCGCATTGTTCAGGAAACAGAAGCCCTGGCCCATATCGGCATGGGCGTGGTGACCGGACGGGCGGCAGAGCGCGTAAGCGACGGGCTCGCCCGCCAGCACAAGGCTCGCGGCATGGGCCGCGCTCGAGGCGGACCCGAGCGCTGCTCCCCAGGTCTGCGCCGTCAGCGGCGAGACCATGTCGCCCAGGTAATATCCAGCCTGGCCGAGATAGTGCAGGGGCCGGCGCGCCGGAAAGTGCCGTGTCGGGTAGATATTGGGCATCAAGGACGTCAGGCCCGGCATCATGTCTGGCCAACGGCCGGGCGCTTCGGCAAGGAATTCCAGATAGCCGGGATCATGGACGCCTTTGAGGAGGGCGTCGGCGACGACCGGCGGCTCGATCAGATCGAGGTCCATCTCCCGAACGACCGCGATGAAGGCCTCCAACCGCTCCGGCGTGTCCTGGCTTTCGACGAGTTTGCCGCGGAAGAAGACCGGCGCGGATTTGTATCCACGCTGCAACGGAGAAACGACGGCGCGCATGATCTTCCTTTCCAACGAAACCGGTGGCTTGCGGTGAGCGGTCAGTCGTTCTTCGGTACAGGCGAGTACTGCGGTCGCGCGGGCGTGAAGACGTCGATGTTGATGACCTCCTCGTCACCGACGACGACAGCGTGGTGCATCACGTTTGGCGGGACGACGATCAGGCTGCCCGGCCCAAGGCGCCGGACCTCGTCGCCGACATGGAAATCGACGGTGCCGGAGACGATGTAGGCGATCTGCTCGTAGACGTGCTTGTGCGGCTTCGGCTCATGGTCGGGTTGAAGCCGGTGCATCGCAATGGTGGCACTGTTGCCGGAGAAGGCCTTCTGGTCCACGCCGCTGCGGATCGTCTTCCATTCGATCGCGTTCCAATCGATGCCATGAATGGCCATGTCAGGATCCTCTTTGTTGTTGTGCCTAAATGGGGACGGCTCGCGACGCGGCCGCGATGGCGCGGCCGCCCGCCAGCAGGATGCTCTGGTCAGAGCCGCAAATGAACACGGACACGCCGCGATCGACCCAGCGCGCGATATGCGACGGGTCGCCGACGAACAGGCCCGCAGCCTTGCCGGCCTTGCGCGCGGCGGCCGCGACGCTGGCGATCGCGGTGTCCAGCTCGATCGATCCGGGTTCAACCTGCATCGACAGGCCGAGGTCGACCGGGCCAACGAAAAGCACGTCTATCTCGGGTACCGCCGCGATGTCATCGAGGTGCTCGAGCGCTTCGCGATCCTCGATCTGGGCCATGATGACGGATCGCCGGTCGGCGTCGGCGCGATAGCCGAGACCGGCGGTGCCATAGGCTCCGCCTCTGACCGAGGGCGAGAAGCCGCGTTTGCCCCGCCCGTACTTGACAGCGTCGGCAATTGCCTCGGCATCCTCGGGCCCGCGCACATGCGGCACCACGACGCCGGCGCAGCCGATGTCGAGAACACTGCCGATCGCCTCGGCCCGCCTGGAAGGCACTCGTACCAGTACCGGCATTTGCGCGGCTTTCGCCCCCAGCGTGATCAGGTCCAGCGTCTCGATCCCCAACGGGGCATGCTCCTGGTCGGCGACGACGAAGCCCAGCCCAGCGACCCCGAGAATCTCGCCCAGGCGCGGGTCCGGCTTTTTCAGGAACTTTCCCGCCAGCACTTCGCCAGCGAGAAGGCGCTGGCGC
>NZ_RZOI01000804.1:0-2562 GCF_004022645.1 Mesorhizobium sp. M4A.F.Ca.ET.020.02.1.1
TGGTGATCCAGACTGCGATGAAGATCGAGAAGAACAAATCGTCTGAATTGAATGGCGCCTGCTCGTTGCGCTTGCCGCGCGCCTCCAGCTCCTCCGGATTGCCTTCCAGCACCATGATCATGTCGTCGACGGCCTTGGTTATGCCTCCGGAGAAATCGCCGGCGCGAAAGGCCGGCACCATGTCGTTCTCGATGATCAGCTTGGTGTGCAGGTCGGTCAACGTGCCTTCCAGCCCATAGCCGACCTCGATGCGCATCCTGCGATCGTTCGGCGCCACCACGAGCAGGACACCGTTGTTCTCCTTGGCCTGGCCGAGCTTCCAGAACCGGAACAGCCGGTTGGCGTAAGGCTCGATCTCCTCGCCACCCAGGCTGGGGATGGTTGCGACGACGATCTGGTCGGAGCCCTTCTTCTCGAAATCGGCGAGTTTTTTCGTCAGCGCGGCTTTTGTTCCAGCGTCGATGATACCGGCATTGTCGACGACGCGACCGGTGAGCGCGGGCAGATCGGCGGCGAAGGCGGTGAGAGGGAGGAGGAGGAAGCAGACGAAGCTCAGCAAGACGCCAACGAAGGCGTTCTGGCGCGCGCCCCTATATCCTGCCGGACATCTCCCCCACTTGGGGGAAGATTGACGGCTCGACCACCAGCCCTCCCTTTCAGACGTTGGGGAATGGCGAAGGCGAACGCGACGAACAATCTCCCCCCCAGGGGGGGAGATGTCCGGCAGGACAGCGGGGGGCGCGAAGGAACGCAAGGCTGGCAAGCTCGGTAAACTAACTCGTCGTTCAACCGCCCTGCTTCGTGCCGAAATCGACCTTCGGCGGCTGCATCTTGTCTTCCTCCACGGTGAAGTTAGCGAAGGGCTCGTTGCTGCGGAACCAGAAGGTCGCCCACAACACCGACGGGAAGGTCTTCAGCGTCAAATTGTAATCCTTGACCGCCTGGATGTAGTCGCGGCGCGCCACCGCAATGCGGTTCTCGGTGCCTTCGAGCTGCGCCTGCAGCGCCAGGAAGTTCTGGTTGGCCTTGAGGTCGGGATAGGCTTCCGACACCGCGATCAGCCGCGACAGCGCGCTGGTCAGCCCGGCCTGGGCATCCTGGAACTTCTTGAGGGCCTCGGGATCCTTCAGCGTTTCCGGCGTCACCGTGATCTGCGTCGCCTTGGCGCGCGCCTCGACCACGGCGTCCAGCGTGTCCTTCTCATGCGCAGCATAGCCCTTGACCGTCTCGACCAGATTGGGGATCAAGTCGGCGCGGCGCTGGTACTGGTTCAGCACCTCGCTCCAGGCCGCCTTGGCGTTTTCCTCCGCCGTCGGGATGGTGTTGTAGCCACAGCCGGCAAGCAGCGGCAGCACGATGGCCATCATCAGAATGGCCGGCAGATGGCGGAAGATGGAGGGGGAAGAGAGGCTCTGGGCAAGCATGATTTGGGTCCCTCGTCGGAAGTTGCACGCGAAGCATTACCACAATCCGCGTGCAAGAAAATGACCCGGCCGGAAAGCTTCCACTGCCATCCCGCTGCCCTGCAGGCAGGCCCTGTGAATGGCCGGGCGAACAGGCTAAGGTCCCGGCTGAACAGGACATTGCCATGGCCGAGCGCCAGGACAGCGACAAAGAATCGCGCCGTATTCTCGAGCGCGTGGAGCGGGAGACGAACCCGGGCGGCACGTCGTTCATCGCCCGGGCGGCGAAAGGCGCGCGCGACCATGTCAACGCCGCGGACGCCGACCGTTCGGACCGGATCGACTATTGGGGCACCCGCATCGGCAGGGTGCTGGGGCTCGTCATCGCCTTCGGCCTGCTGGCCTGGCTGGTGTATTTCGCCACGCGTGGCGGTTAGGACCGGACATCCATGAATGCTGAAAAAGCCGGCGCGCCGCGCGCGGTCATCGTCATCTCCAGCCATGTCGCGCGCGGCTCTGTCGGCAACCGCGCCGCCGTTTTTGCGCTGGAGACACTGGGCTTCCCGGTCTGGGCGGTGCCGACCATCGTCCTGCCCTGGCATCCAGGCCACGGCCGGGCAACCCGCATCGTGCCGCCGCTCGACCAGTTCAAGGCGCTGATGGCCGATCTCGAGCGCGCGCCCTGGCTGGGCGAGGTCGGCGCGGTGCTGTCTGGCTATCTGGGCGAGGCCGGCCAGGCCGAGGCCGTCGCCTCGCTGGTCACCGCCGTCCGGGAGAGGACGCCGAACGCCCTCTATATCTGCGATCCGGTGATGGGCGATTCCGGCGGGCTCTACGTGCCGGAGCCGACAGCGGCGGCCTTGCGCGACCGGTTGATGCCGATCGCCGACATCGCCACGCCCAACCGCTACGAGCTGGAATGGATGGCCGGGGCACCGCTTGCCGACCTGAAATCGGTGATGGCGGCAGCCCTTCACGCCGGTCCCTCGACCATGCTGGTCACCTCCGCGCCTTCGATGATGGCCGGCGGTACCGGCAACCTCCTGCTCGATTCCAGGCAGGCGTTGCTTGCCGAGCACCGCCTCATCGACAAGCCGCCGAACGGGCTGGGCGACCTGACGGCCGCCGTCTATCTGGCGCGCATCCTCTCCGGCCAGCC
>NZ_RZOI01000805.1:0-2551 GCF_004022645.1 Mesorhizobium sp. M4A.F.Ca.ET.020.02.1.1
CCAGGTCTGCGAGCACCAGACGCAGCCGGGCTTCACCGGCTGGGGTTCCTTCGCCGAATATGTCGCCATCGACCATGCCGACACCAACCTGGTGCGCCTGCCGGACGAGATGGACTTCGCCACCGCCGCCAGCCTCGGCTGCCGCTTCGTCACCTCCTTCCGCGCTATCGTCGACCAGGGCCGGGTGAAGCCGGGCGAATGGGTGGCCGTGCATGGCTGCGGCGGCGTCGGCCTGTCGGCGATCATGATCGCCAGTTCGATGGGCGCCAACGTCATCGCCATCGACCTCACCGACGAGAAGCTGGACTTCGCCAGGAAGATCGGCGCCGTGGCGACCATCAATGCCTCGAACACGCCCAACGTGGTCAAGGCGGTCAAGCAGATCACCAATGGCGGCGCGCACATGTCCATGGACGCGCTCGGTCACCCGACCACCTCGTTCAACTCGATCGCCAATCTGCGCCGGCGCGGCCGTCACGTTCAGGTCGGCCTGATGCTGGCCGACGACGCGCGCCCGCAGGTGCCGATGGACAAGGTGATCGCCTTCGAGCTCGAGATTCTCGGCAGCCACGGCATGCAGGCGTACCGCTATACGGCGATGATGGAGATGATCCGCACCGGCAAGCTGAAGCCGGAACTTCTGGTCGGCAAGAAGATCAGCCTCGAAGAAGCGCCCGCGGCCTTGATGGCGATGGGCGGCTTCGAGGGCATCGGCATCGGCGTGGTGACGAAGTTCTAGGTGCGGATGGCGCCGTCACGCCGAAGCCGCGCGTCTCGGCAACTCCTGCTTTGCGAATTTCTTGGCGCCGACGACGCACAGCACTACGCCGAGCGTGACGACCAACATCAGCGGGCTGACCTGCTCGTGCAGCAGCGTCGCCGCCAGCGCCAGGCCGAAGAAGGGCTGCAGCAGTTGCAACTGGCCGACGGCGGCGATGCCGCCTTGCGCAAGGCCGCGATACCAGAACACGAAACCAATCAGCATGCTGAACAGCGAGACATAGGCGAGACCGATCCAGGCGCTTGAGCCGACGTCGGCGAAGGATGGCGGCAGCGTCGCAAAGGTCAGCACCAGCGTGATCGGCAGCGACAGCACCAAAGCCCAGCAGATCACCTGCCAGCCGCCCAATCTGCGCGACAGCGCTGCACCCTCGGCATAGCCCAGTCCGCAGGCGATGATGGCAGCCAGCATCAGGCCGTCGCCGACCGGCGATGCGGTCACGCCTTGCGTCAGAGCAAAACCCGCCACCAGCGCGCTGCCGAGGCATGAGAACAGCCAGAATGCCGGTCTTGGACGGTCGCCGCCGCGCAGCACGCCGAAGATCGCCGTCGCCAGCGGCAGCAGGCCGACGAAGATGATGGAGTGGGCCGAGGTGACATGCTTGAGCGCCAGCGCCGTGAGCAGCGGAAAACCAACGACCACACCCAGTGCGACGATCGCCAGCGACAGCAGATCCTCGCGCTCCGGCCGCTTCTGCCGGAACAAGGCGAGCATCGCCAGGCCAAGCAGGCCGGCAATCGCCGCTCGGGCCGAGGTCAGGAATGTCGGATCGAGATCCGCAACCGCCACGCGCGTCGCCGGCAGCGAGCCACTGAAAATCAACACGCCGATGAATCCGTTCACCCAGCCACTCGCGGTCTTGTCCATTGCAGGCCTCATCTCTTTCGCCCTCTATCGGGCAGAGCCCTATGGTGCGGCCAGAGACAATGCGGTACAGTTTTGCAAAACTGTAATGGCCGATTGGGCAATACAGATGACCGAACTCGCTCTGGAACCCGACGCTGCGCGCACTTTTGCCGCAACCACGCTTGTCGAAACTGTCATGGCGACCATCCGTCAGCGGATCGCTGCCCGCAGCCTGACGCCTGGGGCGCGGCTGCCGTCGATCCGCGCCTTCGCCAAATCCATGCGAGTTTCGAAATCCACCGTCGTCGAGGCCTATGAGAGGCTCGCCGCCGAAGGCACGATCCGCTCGCGCCCGGGGTCGGGCTTCTACGCCGCCGGCCAGCTGGCGCCCTTGTCGCTGGCCGAGATCGGCCCCCGGCTTGACCGCGAGGTCGATCCGCTCTGGGTCTCGCGCCAGTCGCTGGAAGCCGGCGACGAGGTGCTAAAACCCGGCTGCGGCTGGCTGCCAGCCGCATGGATGCCGCAGGCCGCCTTGCGGCGGGCGCTGCGCACGGCGGCTCGCGCCGACGATGTCGCGCTTGCCGATTACGGTACGCCGCTCGGCCTGGCGCCGTTGCGGCACTTGCTGGTGCGGCGCATGGCCGGGCATGGCATCGAAGCCTCGCCCGAACAGATCATGCTGACGGAATCGGGCACCCAGGCCATCGATCTCCTGTGCCGCTTTCTGATCGAACCCGGCGACACCGTGCTGGTCGACGACCCCTGTTATTTCAACTTCCACGCCTTGCTGCGCGCCCATCGCGCCAAGGTCGTCAGCGTTCCCTACACACCGTCGGGCCCGGACATCGACCTGTTCGCCGAGGTGCTGGCCGAGCACCGGCCGCGCCTCTACATCACCAATTCCGGCATCCACAATCCGACAGG
>NZ_RZOI01000806.1:0-2550 GCF_004022645.1 Mesorhizobium sp. M4A.F.Ca.ET.020.02.1.1
GCTGATGGGTTTGAGTGCCATATGAAGCTGTTCGACTGCCCGCAATGCGGCCACCGCCTCTATTTCGAGAATGCCCAGTGCCTGAACTGCGCCAGCCTCGTGCTCTATGATCCCGAGCACGCGCGTTTCACGCTGTCGGATGTTGATGGCGCCTACCACTGCACCAATGCTGACGAATGCGCCTGCAACTGGCGGACGGAGCCGGGCCAGGCCTTTTGCCGCGCCTGCGCGTTGAACCAGCTCATTCCGGACCTGTCCGTGGATGGGAACCGCCGGCGCTGGATCCGCGTCGAGGCCGCCAAGAAACGCGCCATCTATTCGCTGCTCGCCTTCGGCTTGCCGGTCGCGCCCAAGCAGAGCCCTGGCGACGAGGCGGGCCTTGCCTTCGATTTCCTTGCCGATCCGATCGGTGGCGGTCCTGGTGGCGAGCGCATCCTCACCGGCCACGACAATGGCCTGATCACGCTCAACGTCGCCGAGGCGGATTCGGCCGAACGCGAGCGACGGCGTGTCGCGATGGGCGAGAACTATCGCACGCTGCTCGGCCATTTCCGCCACGAACTCGGCCATTATTATTGGGACCGGCTGATCCGCGACGATCCGCAAAGGCTTGCCGCATTCCGCGCCCTGTTCGGCGACGAGCGTGCCGGCTACGAACAGGCGCTGACGGCCTACTACGCCAATGGCGCGGCGCCGGACTGGCAGCAGGGCCACATCTCGGCCTATGCGACCTCGCATCCCTGGGAGGACTGGGCCGAGACCTTCGCGCACTATCTGCACATCACCGACACGCTGGAGATGGTGCATGCGCTGAATTTTCCGCTCGGCCGGCTGGAGACGGTGGATGCCAACGCCCTGCCGCGTGGTGATACCGGCGGCGAACTGCAGACCGCGCCCGCCGAACCAAGGAACGCGCCTGAGCCTTTCGAGAAGATCCTTGACCGCTGGCTGGTGCTGTCGGAGGCGTCCAACTCGATCAACCGCTGCATGGGCTTGCCCGACCTCTACCCCTTCGTCATCTCGGGCGTGACGGCGCATAAACTGGCCTTTGTCCACAACCTGCTGACCGAATTGCCGAAAGAAACGGGAATAATTCGTGAGCCGGCACGGGCATTTTAGCCGGAACGCATAAGGCCTGGCTTCGTTTTCGTCCGCGAGGGAGCCTGAAAACGGAGTGAAATCCATGAAACTCATACTGTTTCCCGCGGTCGCCGCTGCGCTCGCCGCCTTGTCGGGTGTTGCGCTGGCCGAGACCGCCGTTTCGGCTGTTGCCGATCTCAACGTGCGCGCCGGACCGGGCCCGCAATATCCGGTCATCGGCGTGCTGGCCGCGGGCCAGTCGGCAACGCTCGAAGGCTGTATCGCCAACAGCAAATGGTGCACCATCGCCGAGACCAACGGCCGAGGCTGGATCTATTCGGACTATGTGACCGCCGATTTCGGCGGCAACGCGGTCGTGCTGACACGGCGGCCGGCCGATGCGGGCATCGCCGTCGTCGAGCAGCCGGATGACAGCGACTATTCCGACAACTACACCGGCGCCATCATCTCGGCTGAACCGGTCGAACCAGTCGAACCGATCGCCAGGCCGCCGGCCGAAGTGGGCACCTATATCAGCACCCATCGGCTCGATCCGGTCTATCTCGACGGCGAGGTGGTGACGGGCGCGACCTTGCCCGACAGTGTCGAGTTGCGCGAAATCCCCGACTACGACTACCGCTATGTCTATGTGAACAACCAGCCGGCGCTGGTCGATCCCGGCACGCGGCGTATCGTCTACGTGATGCGCTGACAAGTGCCGGCCAACAGGCGGTCGCCCGTCGAACGGTGCGGCCGCCTCTGCACAAATGCGCAACCACGAGCGCAAGCCGTGGCGAGGATGATTGCGCGCAAAGCGCCGATCCCATAGATCAGGCGACCCGGATGCTCGCCAGTCGCGTTCGGCAAGGGGAACCGCGTGATCATCGACAGAACCGCCTTCGAGCGCTACCGGCGCTCGCCGAACGCCAGGACAACCCCGCTCCGCCTCTTGCTTGGAACCGCGATCGTCGTGCTGTTCTGGATGGCGGCGACCCTGGTGGTGCTGCTCGGCGGCACCTATGCCTTCATCGTCTGGCGGGCCTCGACGGGAGCCGGCCGGCCGGCCGGCGGCCCGGTCCAGGATTTCCTCGCCTCGCCGCAGGGTATCCTCACCGCGCTGCTCTCCTTCGCCGGCATCTGGATCGGCCTGTGGGTCGCCATGCGCTTCGTGCACCGCGAGCCGCTTGCGGCGCTGGTCGGCGAAAGCCACCGCGTTTCATGGCTGGACTTCCTCAAGGGGCTGATCGCGGTGCTGATCACCTCGCTTCTTTCGGAGATTCTGCTCTACTGGCTGCAGCCCGAGATCGCGCGCGGCGCGATCAGCCTGTCGACATGGCTGCTGTTCCTGATCCCCATCGTGCTGCTCGCTTTGCTGCAGACCTCGTCCGAGGAGGCGCTGTTCCGCGGCTATCTGCTGCGGGGGCTGGCCAGCCGGTTCAGCAGTCCGCTGATCTGGGCAGGGCTTCCGCT
>NZ_RZOI01000807.1:0-2548 GCF_004022645.1 Mesorhizobium sp. M4A.F.Ca.ET.020.02.1.1
GCGCACACGCTGATCGGCGCCGGGGGTGCCGCCGGAACCGGCGATGCCGCCAATCTCCTGAAGCCGGCGCTGGCACGCGGCGAGCTTCGCACCATCGCGGCGACGACCTGGGCCGAATACAAGCAGCATATCGAGAAAGACCCGGCGCTGACCCGCCGCTTCCAGGTGGTCAAGATCGATGAGCCGTCGGAAGTCGTGGCCGTGCTGATGCTGCGCGGCGTCGCCGGCGTCCTGGAACAGCACCATAAGGTGCAGATTCTGGACGAGGCGATCGAGGCGGCGGTTGCCTTGTCGCATCGCTACATTCCGGCGCGGCAGCTGCCCGACAAGGCGGTCAGCCTTCTCGACACGGCCTGCGCCCGCGTCGCCATTTCGCAGCATGCGACGCCTGCCGAGGTCGAGGACATATTGCGCCGTCGCCAGGCGCTCGAGGTCGAGCGCGGCATCATCGGCCGCGAGGCGGCGATCGGCATCGAGGTGGCGGACCGGCAGGTCAGGGTCGATGCCGGCCTGGCCGAAACCGAAGCCGCTTTGGCCGCCGCCCAGGCCCGTTGGGACCGGGAAAAGGCGCTGGTGGCCGAAATCCTTGACCTGCGCGCACGACTGCGCGGCGAGGGCGTGCCGCTCGATCCGGTGGGCGCCGAGGAAGCTGCCGGCGGCGAAGCGGCTGCCGCGACCGGAGCAGACGCACCGGAGAAGAAGGCACCCGGGGCCAAGGCGCCGGAGGTGAAAGCAGCGGAAACCAAGACCTCGAAGACGAAGGCCGCGAAAACGAAGGCAGCCAAGGTCGAGGCGCCCGTTGCCGAGGTCGCCGCTTCGCCACCGGATTCCGCCGCCGACCTGGCACGATTGCGCGAATTGATGGCGGAACTTGCCGCGGCCCAGGGCGAGACGCCGCTGATCCTGCCATCTGTCGACCGCAACGCCGTGGCCGCGGTGGTGCAGGACTGGACCGGCATCCCGACCGGACGGATGCTGTCCAGCCAGACCGAGAAGGCGCTCAAGCTCGCCGCCACGCTTGCCGAGCGCGTGGTCGGCCAGGATCACGCGATGGAGATGATCGCCAAACGCGTGCAGACCAGCCGCGCCGGGCTCGGCGCGCCGGAAAAGCCGGTGGGCGTGTTCCTGCTCTGCGGTCCTTCCGGCGTCGGCAAGACCGAGACCGCGCTGGCGCTGGCCGAAACGCTCTATGGCGGCGAGCAGAACCTCATCTCGATCAACATGTCCGAATTCCAGGAGGCGCATACGGTCTCGACGCTCAAGGGCGCGCCGCCCGGTTATGTCGGCTACGGCAAGGGCGGTATCCTAACCGAGGCGGTGCGCAGAAAACCCTATTCGGTGATCCTGCTCGACGAGGTCGAGAAGGCGCATCCCGACGTGCACGAGATTTTCTTCCAGGTCTTCGACAAGGGCATGATGGACGACAGCGAAGGCCGGCGGATCGATTTCAAGAACACGCTGATCCTGCTCACATCCAATGTCGGCTCCGAGGTCATCATGGACCGCACCGGGAACGGCACGGTGCGAGCCGGGCTCGACGATCTCGACACCGCCTTGCGCGGCCCGTTGCTCAAGGTTTTCCCCGCGGCCTTCCTTGGCCGGGTGGTGACCATACCCTACTATCCGCTGTCGGATGCGATGATCGAGGCGATCACGCGCCACCAGTTCGCCAAGATCGCGCGCCGGCTGCGAGCCACAAGCGATGCCGAGCTGGTGATCGGCGACGGGGTCATGGATCTGGTCAAGGCGCGCTGCACCGAGATCGAATCCGGCGGGAGAATGATCGACGCCATCCTCACCAACACGCTGCTGCCGGAACTGAGCCGCGGCGTTCTGAACCGTTCGCTCGAAGGCGAAAAGATGACGAAAGTGACCGTCGGGGCTTCCGCGGAAGGGTTCACCTACACTTTCGAATGACCGCCGTTGCTGTCTCGACTGCCGTCGGCCTGGCATCGAAATCAAAGACGACTGGTTTGCCGTGGGTGGGCCAGCGCGCGAAGGTCAGCGGAACGACGTCGTGGTGCCGGAAGATCGCGCCGACGAGCTCGGTGGCGCGGCGATCTTCCTGCCTTCGAACGCCGCCAGTTTCGTCACCGGTCAGATGCTCTTGTCGACGGCGGGATGACCAGCTCCGTATAGCGGGCGTCGGGCCCTATGTGTCTTCCTTTGTTCACCCGCGGCACGTTACATAGGCGGTGCTGGTCTGCAACGGCGGCTTTGCTTTCGGCCGGGCGTTTCAGGAACAAGGGTCTGCGGCAATGACGGCATCGGCGAAAGATCTATCCTTGCGCGTTCCCATCGACGGCCGGCACCGCAAGATGCTGATCGATGGAAAGTGGCGCGACGCGGCGAGCGGCCGCACCTTCGAGACGCGCAACCCCGCCACGGGGGCGGTGATCGGCACCGTGCCGCGATCCGGTGCCGGGGACATCGACCTCGCCGTCGCCGCCGCGCGCCGTGCCTTCGAAGGACCGTGGAGCCGGTTCAAGCCGTATGAGCGCCAGCTCCTGCTTCTCAAGATCGCCGATCTGATGGAGCGGCATTGGGA
>NZ_RZOI01000808.1:0-2536 GCF_004022645.1 Mesorhizobium sp. M4A.F.Ca.ET.020.02.1.1
CCGCCTTTCCAGGCTGTTCGGCATCGACCCAACCCATCACCGCGTCAAGATCGACGCCCTTGCGAGTCGACCACTCAACCAAATTGGCGGGCCGGTAGCTTGACGAGTGGCGATACCGCTCGAAGACCGAGCCATCAATCGTCTCATTGACATTGATGTACGTCGCATCCGGGTCCCGGCCGGGAGGGGATGCAATGGGCCGAAGATGCCTCTTGCTGAGGATGGCGTAGGAGCCGCGCATGAACTCCCGGTAAGAGTCTGAAATCGGAGCGTCGAGGGCCCCGTCGTCCACCTCGATGTCGCTCCTGAACGCGAGACCGTGGGACCGGGCCTTTTCGATGATCCAGCTGAGAGGAGCCTGTGCAAGCAGATCATTCGGGTATCCGCCGCCCACATTACCGTGGGCGCCAGCAAACCAACGCTGCTCGACACTGCTGTAGGGACGCGGCGGTGCGATCACCGCCTGGGGATCGGTAGGGATTCTCTTCGTCCATAACGTCGGCATGAAGCTGTTGCGATGCTCATCGAGGGCAAGGGCGTGAAACGCATTCTCGATTGGCACCCTCAAGCCCGTGTCCAGAAATCGGAAACTGGTCCGACTGATGCCTTCCCAGCTGAACGCGGGAATGCCGAGCGCGCCGACAGTGTCCCAGACGGCCACCAGCTTGATCGGCACGCGGCGGGAGTATTTCAGCATCCAGCGTTCTTCCAGGGCAGAGGCCTTCAGCGGGCCTGCGACCAAGTCGTCATGAAGCTTCCACACGGTCAGCGCGTCGCGTCGGCGGTACCGGGCGAACAACTGGTTGACGCTTAACGGGGCACCCGGCCTCAACAGGCCACACTTGGTGATAAAGCCTGTCAGAGAACGCGCAGTGAAGGCGCCACGGCTGAAGCCGAACACGAAGATGTCGTCACCATCGTTGTAGTTTTCGACCAGCCACTCATAGGCATCAAGGATATTCCTGAGCAGCCCCTTCCCAAAGGCTCCGCCAATGACTCCGTTCACCCCGATATCATAGTAGGCGAGCTGGGCTGGGTTTCCGGTGTCTTTCGTTGAACACAGGGCGCGCAAGCGCCAGACATTGGTGTTGTCCGACACGGAATTCCAGGTTCCATCAAGGAAAACCGCCAGCCGCTTCTTACCCGGTCCCGCTGCCGATAATGATTCCATTTCGCTTCCTTGAAAAGGAAGACAGACCACGACATATGGCGGCTGTCCAGCGGTCCTAAGTCAGCGCCCTCCGGAGATTCTGTCCGGTTGCTAAGAAGGTGGGGTAACGCGGCCACAGATGGTGACAAAGGCTGAACTGCCCCAAGCGGCACGAGGCGCGAACAAGATCGAGTAGTCGCGGCTGCTGGTCGTGGGCCGGCCGATGGTGATCATGGACACGCCGACGTAGCTCCCGGTCTTGAAGCGGCCGATGAATTCGACAGGCATCGCCTATGTAGCGGAAGCACCCGTCGCGCCGGTCGAGCTTGAACCTCAGTGTCGGGTTCGGTTGCGTTGGTTCTTCCTGGGCCCTTGCCGGAGCAGATATGAGAATGGCGGCGCCGACAGCCCAGAGCAGCGGCCATTTGGAGGCACTATGGCGCATCACTTGGTCTCGGGGTCGGGCTCACCAAAGGTCTTCACGAAGATGGCCTTGCCAGTGCCTGAAATTTGCTTCTGGATGTCCCAGTCGAGCTTGCTGTCCCTGATGTAGAGACTGAGGGTACAAATCTCGCCGCGGCAGGCACTTGGCGTTGAGGACTGCTTGTCCTGGATAGAATATGAGGCGATATATCCAACGATAACGTCCTTGCAGTCCGTGTCGGGTAAGCGGCAAGGCGGCGCGTTTGACACTTTGCTACTTAAGGAGTTCCGGTGCATAGGATTTGACGCGTGCCATCGTGAGGGCCCGACCATGTCGCACCAAAACCTCATGCTCTTCGGCCTCCAATCTCTTTAAATCTGTTGCCACCAGCGAGGCGAAAGCGGCGTCGCCAGGCCGTTCCTCGCCTACCCGGCTGTCGATTGAAAACCAGATGGGTTTCGGGCCCTTTTTCGCGTCGTACGACAAATTGCAGACGAGCAAATTGAAGACCTCTTACCTGCTCCATCATGATGTTGATCGCCTCCTTGAGCACGATTGTCCCGGACTCCGTCGGATGAGGGGACACGGCGAACGGCTTGCCGCCATCACTTACAAAACACACATCGACGGGATTGCGCCGCGCTCGCATCAACGGGTTCACGCCCAGATTATCGTAAATGCCTCCATCGCTCAGCGTCGCGTATTCGCTCAGGGAATTGGGATAGATGTCGGCATTGAGCCGTAGCGGGGGAAACACGGGCGGGAAAGCCGAGGATGCTGCCACGGCCAAGCTGATTGGATAGTTACTCGCATTCGCGGTGCCGCTCTCGTGCTCCCCCATCGTTTCTCCAGCGTCTTCTCCGGGCGCCAATGCCTTGCCTGCAACAAAGAAAAACATGTTGCCGGTGGCCAGGTTGGTGGCGTTGAGATAGATTCTTGGACCATCTCTGAGAGCGGATAGC
>NZ_RZOI01000809.1:0-2535 GCF_004022645.1 Mesorhizobium sp. M4A.F.Ca.ET.020.02.1.1
CAAATACACTGTCACCATCACCGTGCAGGAAGGCGACCGTTACACCTTCGGCGACGTCAGCGTCGAAAGCACGATTCCCGAAGTCGACTCCAAGTCGCTGGAATCCGTGATCGAGACCCATAAGGGTGACGTTTACAACGCCAAGGATGTCGAGGATTCCATCATCGCGCTGACCGAGAAGGTCGCCGGCTCCGGCTATGCCTTCGCCCAGGTGACACCACGCGGCGATCGCAACTTCGAGAACCACACCATTTCGGTGGTCTACACAATCGACCAGGGCACCAAGGCCTATATCGAGCGTATCGAAATCCGCGGCAACGACCGCACGCGCGACTATGTCATTCGCCGCGAGTTCGATGTCAGCGAAGGCGACGCCTTCAACCAGGTGCTTATCCAGCGCGCGAAGAAGCGCCTGGAAGCGCTCAATTACTTTGAGAAAGTCGACATCTCGACCGTGCCGGGTTCGCAGCCCGATCAGGTCGTGCTGGTGGTTGACGTGGTCGAGAAGTCGACCGGCGAATTCTCGATCGGCGCCGGCTATTCGACCGGTGGCGACACGCCTGGTCCGTCGGTCGAAGGCTCGATCACGGAGCGCAACTTCCTCGGTCGTGGCCAGTACATCAAGCTGGCGGCGGGCGGCGGCAAGAATTCGCGCGACTACAGCATTTCCTTCACCGAGCCTTACTTCCTCGGGCGCCGCATTGCCGCCGGCTTCGATGTCTTCCAGCAGACGCGCAATTACACCCACTACGACAGCGAGACGCTGGGCGCCACAGTGCGCTTCGGCCTGCCGATCACCGACAGCATTTCCACCCAGCTGGCGTACAACATCGCGCAGGAGAAATACAAATACGATGACTGCGACGACAACGACGATGGCACTCAGGGCGATTGTGATCTTTCACAGGCCATCAAGGACGGCATCGCTGAAAGCCCCTGGCTGAAATCCTCGGTCAGCTTGGGTCTGGTGTACAACACCATCGACGACATGAAGAACCCGCATGAGGGTATTTACATCAACGGCACGACCGAAGTCGCCGGTCTCGGCGGCGACGCCAAGTGGGTGAAGCTGACCGGGCGGGCGAGCGTCTATCAGACCTTGTCCGAGCAGCTCGATCTGGTCGGTCTTGTGTCCGCCGGCGCTGGCCACATCGCAGGGTTTGGCGATGATGGGCTGCGCATTTTTGATCAGTTCCAGAGCAACGATCGCATGATCCGTGGCTTTGAGTATGGCGGTATCGGCCCGGCGGACGTCGCTACGGGGGATCACCTGGGCGGCACGACCTACTTCAATGCGTCGGCTGAAGCACAGTTCCCGCTGCCGGTCATTCCGGAAAGCTTCGGCCTGCGCGGTGCTGTTTTCGCGGATGCCGCCACTTTGTACGGCAGCAAGGTGACCACCGTCACTCAGACCTCAACCGACATGAAGCTGCGCGCCTCGGTCGGTATCGGCTTGATGTGGGCGTCGCCGTTCGGCCCGATCCGCATCGACTACGCGGTCCCGGTCAAGAAGGAACCGACCGACGACGTGCAGGAATTCAACTTCGGCATAGCGACCCGTTTCTGATCCGCGGGTAACAATGCTTCCGGGCCGCCATGCGGTCCGGAAGAGCGTGATCCGACCTAGCTGGATATTGCTTCTGGAATGACCGATCCGGTGTTCTTCGCGCCATCACGCCGGTATACGGCCGGCGAAGTCGCGAATCTGACCGGCGCTCAGCTTGTCGATTCTGCCCAGTCGCATGTCTCCATCGAAGCCCTAGCACCTGCCAACGAGGGTGGCGAGAACGCGCTCGTCTTCGTCGACGGTAGGCGCAATTTTGCCCTCATGCCGTTGTTGAAGGCCGCGGCGGTTCTTTGCCCGGCCGAATTCGCCAGCAAGGCGCCGGCGGGCATAGCGGTGCTTACCCATCCGCGCCCGCAGCAGGCATTCGCGCTGGTCGGGCGCCTTCTGTTCCCGCAGGCGGCCACACCCGGGCCAATGACCGGCGAAACCGGAATCTCGCCGCATGCCCATGTCGACCCCTCGGCGCATGTCGAGGCCGGCGCGATCGTCGAGGCCGGCGCGGTCATCGGTCCGCGCGTTTCGGTCGGCAACGGCACCATCATCGCTCCGCATGCGGTGATCGGCCATTCCTCCCAGATCGGCCGTGACGGCTATATCGGCCCGGGTGCCAGCGTGCAGTACGCGCTGATCGGCAACCGCGTCATCATCCATGGCGGCGCCAGGATCGGCCAGGACGGCTTCGGCTTCGTGGCCGGCGCCAAGGGCCCGGAGCGCGTGCCGCAGATCGGTCGCGTCATCATCCAAGACGACGTCGAGATCGGCTCCAATTCGACCGTCGATCGCGGCGCGATGTCCGACACCATCATCGGCCAGGGCACCAAGATCGACAATCTGGTGCAGATCGCCCACAATGTTCGTATCGGTCGCAATTGCATTATAGCGGGGCTTTCGGGTATTTCCGGTTCGGTCGTCGTCGGCGATGGTGTCACCATGGGTGGCGGCGTCGGCCTAGCCGATCATTTGACCAT
>NZ_RZOI01000080.1:0-13967 GCF_004022645.1 Mesorhizobium sp. M4A.F.Ca.ET.020.02.1.1
CATTAATTCCTCTCCTTGCAGATGACAGATCGGAAACCGACGCGGTCGTTTGGCGTGGATCCGGTCCAGATGGTTCAGGGAACGATGACGCCGCGGCCGGTGAAGCGCCGGTTCTTGAAGTCGTCGAGCGCGGTGTTGATGCTGGCGAGGTTGTACTCGGTGTAGTGCATCTTCACCTTGCCGTCGGCGTTGAGCTCCATCAGTTCGACGAGCTCGGTGAAATTGCCGACCAGGCTGCCGCCGATGTTGATCTCCTCGATGACCAGATGCGCGGTCGGAACGTTGACCGCGCCGCCATAGCCGACGACGAAGAGCTGGCCGCCCTTGCGCACCATCTTCCAGCAGATGTTCTCGACGCCGAGTTCACCGACGAAATCGATGACGACATGGGCGCCGCCGCCGGTGATCGCCTTTACCTCCTCGACAACGTTCGGCCCGCCGTCGAGGACGAAGTCGGCGCCAAGATCCTTGGCCAGCACACGCGCCGCCGGCTCGCGGTCGACGGCGATGATGCGGCAGCCCGAAATCGCGTGCAGCGACTGTAACGCGATGTGGCCGAGCCCGCCGATGCCGAGCAGCACACAGTAGCTTCCTGGGCGCAACAGCTTCGCCGCCCGTTTGGCGGCGCGGTAGGCGGTGATGCCGGCGTCGGCCAGCGGCGCCACCTCGATCGGCGTGACATTGGCGTTGAGTTTGATGAGTGAGCGCTCGCTGGTGATGAAATATTCGGCGAAGCCGCCATTCATGCCGAGGCCGGGGAACTGCCCATTGTCGCAATACATGTCTTCGCCATGCCGGCAGTTGAGGCAGATGCCGCAGGAGCGGAACGGATGGCAGATCACGGCGTCGCCGCGCTTGACCGATCGGACGCCGCTGCCGACCTCCTCGACCCAGCCGGCATTCTCATGGCCCATGATGTAAGGCAGCAGGCTGCCGTCAGGATCCATGGTCGGTTTCCACACCCCTTCGATGATGTGGAGGTCGGTGCGGCACAGTCCGGCGGCACCGACCCGCACGATCACCTCGTCAGGGGCCGTGATCGTCGGCGCGACGACGTCCTCGATCTTGAGCTTCACGTTCATGTGCGGGTCGTATTCGTAGAGTCTGGCGGCTTTCATCGTCGTGTCCTTTCCAAATCGTTCCGTTGGAATGCGCGTCAGGCGCGGCCGAGCTTTTCCGAACCGCCGCCACGTGCCGGGCCGGCGGTCGGGTCCTCGTCCTCGGCGAGATCGCCGATCAGTGTTTCGGTGGTGAGGATCAGCGTCGCCACGGAGGCGGCGTTGGCGAGCGCGGTGTAGGTGACGCGCACCGGATCGATGATTCCGGCCTCGAACATGTTCTGGTAGCTGCCGGCCGATGCGTTGTAGCCATAACCGCCATTGACGCGGGTGACCTCGGCCACCACGGTTTCGGGATCGGCGCCGGCATTGGCGGCAATGCGCCACAGCGGACGCGACAACACCGAGCGCACCAGGCGCACGCCTTCGGCGATGTCGCCTTCCGCCTCGGCCGCCACCTTGTCGAGCAGGGGCGCGATCTGAGCCAGCGCCGAGCCGCCGCCGGCGACGACACCCTCCTCGGAGGCGGCGCGCACGGCATTGAGAGAATCCTCGATCAGCTGGATCGTCCGCTTCTGCTCGACGGGCGTGACGCCACCGGCGTAGAGGATGGCCGTGCCGCCGGAAAGCTTGGCCAGGCGCTCGCGCAGCTTGTCCTGCTCGATGTTCGGCGGCGCGGCCTCGTACTGCCGCTGCACCTGGGCGCGGCGCGACGCGATCGCAGCATGGTCGCCGCCACCGCGAATGATCGAGGTGTAGGACGCGCTGGTCCTCACCCGCTCGGCCGTTCCGAGATCCTCGGCTGTGATGTCCTCCAGCCGGCCGCCGAGATCGCGCGCGATCACCTTGCCGCCGGTGATGATCGCCAGATCCTCCATCATCGCCTTGCGCCAATGGCCGTATTCCGGCGGATGGACGATGAGGTATTTCCCGGACCCCTGCTTGCCGAGCAGGGTCACCACCACCTCCGGCGACACTTCCTCCGACACGATCAGCAGCGGCCGCCCGGCCTCGTCGGCGATGCGGCGGGCAGTCTCGAGCGCCTTGGGGTCCTTGATCTTGAGGTCGGTCATCAGGATCAGAGGCCGCTCGAGCACGGCCTCCATCTTCTCCTGGTCGGTGACCATGTGATGCGAGAGGTAGCCGCGGTCGAAGGACATGCCCTCGACCACGTCAAGCGTGGTCTCGGTGGTCACGCTGAAGTCGGTGGTGATGACGCCTTCCGCCCCGACGCGCTCGTGCGCTTCCGCCACCAGCGCGCCAAGCCTGGCGTCGGTCGCGGCGATGTTTGCGACCGAGGCGAGGATGCCGTTGCCCTTGGCGGGCTTGGCCGAGGCCTTGAGGGCAGTAACCACCGCCGCCACCGCGCGGTCGATGCCCTTGCAGAGATCGACCGATTTGGCGCCGCGTTCATTCGCCTCGATGCCACCCTGGATGAGCGCGTTGGCGAGTACGATGGCGGTCGTGGTGCCGTCGCCGGCGACCTCGTTGGTCTGCATCGACACTTCACGAACGACCTGCGCGCCCATGTTCTCGAAACGGTCATGCAGTTCGATCTCGGAGGCGATGCTGACGCCGTCGCGGGTCACCATCGGCGTACCGATCGGCCGGTCGATCATGGCGTTCATGCCTTTGGGGCCAAGCGTAGGTTCGACGGCCGCCGCCAGCCTATAGACGCCGCGGGCAAGGGCCCGGCGGGCCTGCGAATTGTGAAGCATTATTTTAGGCATGACTCCTCCTTCCGCCTTACGGGCGGCTTGTTGGTTGGGGGCCTCGTGCGAGGGAGGCCGTTGCTTTCGACGTTGCCTAGACGGCCGGCGCGCTTCGCGCCGGCACGCGGTCCATGATGAAGTCGACCAGCGTCGGCTCGCCGTCGACCACACTCAGTTCTTTGTATCTTGTCTGCTTCAGTCCACGGCAAAGCGCGCCGTTGAACTCCATGTTGACGCGCACGCCGCGCAGCTCGGCGAGGTGGGCGCTGAGCGCGACGGGCGGGATTTGTCGCCCCTCCCACGTCACGAAGACCGGATCGCCTGGACAGCGGTCAGCAAACCGCTGGAGCAGAGCCGCCCGGTACCGTGGCTTCTGCGCGGCCGCCTCGCCCGGCTCGAAGCTGGCGGCATCATATGCCGCCAGATCCATGCCGAGGATTTCGCGATCCGTCAGGCCGTGCTCCCGCAGACCGCGCAAGACCGCCTCCTGGCGCCGCTTGAAGGCCTTCATGCTGAAGGTTTCGCGCAAGGCGTCGATATCCTGGTCCCCGGCAAGCTCGGCGAAGATGTCGCCGAAAGTCCTGCCCGCCTCGATGCCGCGGTTGACCTCTTCGGCGAACATGTGGTCGTGTAGTTTCACGCGATAGGCAGGCGACCAGGAGAGCCGGTCGAGCGCCTTGCGGACACCGTCGAGCATGAGGAAGGCGAAATTTGGCGAGCACCAGTAGGTCGGCAGGCGGAAGTCGACCTCCACAGTGCCGTCACTGGTTATCTCGGCCCGCTCGACGAAGCCCATCTCGGTGATGGCTTCGTCGAGTTCCGGGTCGTTGACCTCGCCAAGGCGCCGCCAGACTTCCTCCTCGCGGCTGCCGGAAACGCTGGCGGTTGCCATGGCCCCTACTCCGCCGCGATGCTGAAGGGCGAGCTTGCGAGCGCCTTCTTCTTCGCATCAATGTCGATGTTGTAGAGGCGCGCGGCATTGAGGCCGAGGATCTTCTCCTTGATCTCGTCGGTCAGTTGTACACCGCGTTCTGCAGCGATGTCCTGCGGGATCTGGTAGGCCCAGAGTTTCTCGATCAGCCAGCGCGGCGTCCAGATCGCGTAGTCGGAACCGAACAGGAGCTTCTCCGGCCCGAGCCAGAACAGCAGTTCGGCGATGACCTCGCCGAAATAGCGCGGGCGCAAGTGGATGAAGGGAAGCGCTACCGCCAGGCCGCCATAGACATTGGTTTCCTGCGTCGCGATCCAGCAGAAATCGTCGAGGCGCGGCAGGCCGCAATGCTCGATGATCCAGTTGAGGCCCTGGAAATCCGTCGCCGCGTGGTCGACGTCGTGAACGTCGAACGCGTCCTTGCTGAGCGGGATGATCGTCGGGCCCTTGTGGACATGAATGTTTTTGATGCCGAGCTTTTCGCAGAGCTCGAAGCACTTGTAGGCATCGGGATCGGTGAGCTTCCAGCCCTTGGAGGCGCCGTTCCACTCGGCCGTGTACATCTTCACACCCTTGACGTCGTAGGTCTCCTTCATGAAGTGGATGTATTCCAGCGCCTTCTCGCCATCGCGCGGATCGAAGGAGCCGTTGACGATGAAGCGGTCCGGGTAGCGCTTGGCGACCTCGGCGTTGCGCTCGATCGTGTTGAAACCGTTCTTGTAGAAGTCCTTCAGGTAGGTGGACTGGACGATCGCAACGTCATCCGGACCGTCGATGAACAGGTCGCGATAAAGATCGTCGGCGCTGTATTTCTCAAATTTGCCCTTCGGCCAAAGTTGCTCCCTCGGGCTCAGGTTTGTGTGATAGGCATAAAAGCAGTCGATGAACTGCTTGCCGTGGATGTTCCTCTGGTTCTCCGGGCTGCCGTCCCAAAAATGAGTGTGGCCATCGACCACGAAGATGTCCTTGCCTTCAGGTGTCCTGTACATTCTTGCCTCCGCAGTCGTCGTGTTGGTGGGGCGTTGTGTTGAAGGTTTCGGCGCGCCGCGTCCGGGCGGCGCGCCGGATCGTTGCTCAGATGTATTCGAAGACCTCGTCCATGTTCCCGAACAGGATCACCGTGTTGTCGTCGATGCGCACCATGCGGCCGTAGTGGGTGGAGGTGTTGACCTCGAAGATTTCGGCGGTCATCTCGCGACCCAGATATTCGCTGATCTCGTCCATCTTGAAGATCAGCTTGCCGTTGCCGTCGATGCGGATCATGGCTGGCTGGTAGGTAACGATGACTCCCGGCTTTTTGCCCATGAATTCGGCGATGGCGCGCGCCTCGACCGAGTCGTTCATGGTGACGCCGCACTGGTGCGAGATCGTCTGCTCGAAGGTAATGTCCTTCATCGATTTGAAGATGTTAGACTGCGAAGCGTCGCGTGCTGCTACTGACATGATGTGTTCTCCCCTATTCAGCGCTTGAGGCCGAGTTCGCCGAGGATCCGGCCAATCCGTTCCTCGGACTGGGCGCGAACGTCGGTGAACGAAACCGGCTTGGAATGCGGCATCGACCAGATCGGCTGCAGGCCGGCGGCTGCCTTGTCGGCGAGCGCGCCGTGCTTCTTGACCCAGCCCTGGAACAGCTTCCTGTTGGCCGCGCCGTGCGTCTCGTCGTTGGCGAGCAGGTAGATCAGGTCGATGGTGTTGGCGAGGTTGCGCTCGTAGTCGGCTTCGGCCGCCGAGATCACCGGCGGCGTGATGAAGTCGTGGTTGGCCGCCGCCGCCTGCATCAGGAAGCCGGAGCGGAACAGTTCGCCAACCAGCGGCTCGAAGACGATGTTGATGGCGAAGTACTGCTCCAGATAGTCGGCCATGCCCATGATGGTCTCGACCGCTTCGCGGGTGCCCTGCCACACGCCGTCCTCGAGCCAGTGCTTCTTGCCGAGCTCGTCGTCCCATCCGGCGATGTCCATGCCGATCTCGGCGAGATAGAGCGTGATGTCCTGGGCCAGCCGGAGCTTGTAGGAGGAATTGGTGAGCGTCGTATTGTTGATCATCTGCGTGTAGCCGTAGCGCTGCGCCTGCATGAGCGATGTGCCCAGGCCGAACTCGGCATGCTTCCAGGCTCCGAGATGCGCCTGCAGCAGCTTCGACCAGACCTTGTCGAAGGTCTTCGGCGCGCCGGCGCGGCGGGCGTTGGTGATGACGCTCTGCACCATCGTCTCGATCTTCGACTGGCGCTGGTAGTGCGTACGCTCCCACTCCTGATCGGGAGCCCGGAAGGCATGCCAGTTCGAGCTCCTGGCAGCCGTGTTGTCCTTGACGTAGGCGCCCTTGCCGTTCGAGAAGGAGATGATCCAGTCCTGGATCAGGTAGCGCTCGGGGTCGGGCTGCACGTCGACCGTGACATCCTCGTAATGGGTGGCGCGCTGGCCCTTCGGCTCGAAGTACCGATATTTCCGGCTGTCCGAATCGGCGAAGATCGCGGCTCCCGCGGCTCCCGATCCGACTGAACTCGACGTTGCTACCATTGTCTTCACTCCCTTGTTGCAGTTGCTTTGGTGTCGCTGGCTCCGGCCCACCTCAATGGGCCGGGGTGGCGCTGGACGACGTGGTGAACCGGTCGAAGAAGATGCGTTCGGTCTCGAACCCGTTCATGAACAGGACCGGCTGCAGCGCATCGATCATGGGCGGCGGACCGCAGGCGTAGACGTCGCCCTGCCCGTCGACCGCCAGCTGTTTGAGCTTGGCATCGACGCTCTGGTGCACGAAGCCGCGCTCGCCGTCCCACGCCTCGCCGTTGACGTGCGAGAGCACCGGGATGAAATTCAGCTCCGGGTGGCTTCCGGCGAGCTCGGTGATCCTGTCGAGATAGAACAGGTCGCTTGGCGTGCGCGCGCCGTAGAAGAAGTAGACGTCCCGCTTCTCGCCGCTCTTCAGGTGATCGTTGAGGATCGACCAGACCGGCGACATGCCGGAGCCGGCGCCGACAAGGATCAGGGGACCTTGCCGTTCTTCCCGCCGGAAGCAGGTTCCATAGGGTCCGACGACGGTGACCTCGGCTCCGACACGGATGCCTCCGGAATCGAGTTCCCCGGAAAACTTTCCTTCGGGGTATTTCTTGATGATGAAGGAGAGTTTTTGGGTTTGGTCCGGCGTATTTGCCATGGAGAACGAGCGCGTAATCGTCTCCCCTTTTTGCGTGGTGACCGTGATGTCGACATATTGCCCAGCCCAGAATTTTATCGGCGAGCCGAGTTCGATCTCGATGCCGCGGATGTCGTGGGTCAGATGCTCGAACTTCGAGATCCGGCCCTTGAACGTCTTCACCGCGATTGATTTCGCCAGAACCTCCTCGTCGTAGTTGAGGAGTTCGACCTGCATGTCGGAATAGGCAATCGACCGACACAACAGGATGTGTCCGCTATCCTTCTCCATGTCGTTGAGGGCAAAGGTCGAGTATTTCAGCATGTCGACTTCGCCTTCGAGCAGTACGCATTTGCAGGCCGAGCATTGCCCTTCCTTGCAGCCATGCGGCAGCGCGATGCCCTGGCGGAATGCCGCGTTCAGAACCGTTTCGCCGTTTTCGACCTCGAATTCGACGCCGACCGGCTCCAGGCGCACTGTGTGAGCGTCAGTCATTAGATTGGACTCCCGATAGCGAATATCTTCACTGGTGCTCTTGGTTTCTGGCCGAGCGAGCCCTTGTAGCCAGCCGTCACCTTCCTCCAGTCGTCGGCGGGCGGACGCGTCCCGGTGACAGTGAAGACGGTTGCGGCGATTGCAGCCCAGGCCGCGATGGCGATGGGCAGGGCGAAGCGGGCACGTGTCATGTTGACCACCAAGCGGTGGGCGGGCCGGCGGCAACCGGCCCGCCTGACCGTCAATTGAACGGCGTGATGGTGAAGCCGGCCCGATACTCGGCGAGGTGCTTCTCCCGATCGGCCGCAGACATGCCGCGAAGCGCCTTGAGCGGCGAGCCGAGGACGTTTCCGCGCACGTCGTCGAGCGTCCACTGCTGGTCGGCCTCGAAGCGCAGATGCGGCTGCGGGATCAGCGTCTTGCCGTCGGAGCGGACGAAGTTGAGGTCCTTGATGGCGTCGGCGAGATCCCAGCCGTCATAGAGCGTCTCCCACTCGCGCTTGCCGCTGAAGCGGCCCATCGCGGGCGTTGGACGGCCCTGGTACTCGTCGGCGAAGGCCTCGACGGCAGTCCAGCGGTCGAGCTCGTGGGCGAAGGTGTGCAGCTGCCCGTCGATCTCGTCGACCACGATGTCCTCGCGGATGAGGCAAGGCACCAGGCACGACCAGCAGCGGTGCGGATAGACGTAGCCGACGTCGCTGTTGAACAGCAGCACCTTTTCGCCCTTGCGGCTGAGCTTGGCGTACCACTTCCAGAAGTCGCCGAACTCCGCATACCAGCCCGGATATTTGTGCTCGAACCACTCGAAGTCCTTGTCGGTCTGGGCCTCGATGCGCCAGAAGTTGACCGGCCAGCCGACCGCGAAGAACTGACCGACCTTGTGGACGTAATTCTTCTTGGTGATGCGCTCCCAGGCGGCCTGGACGTCGTCGTGGTGGACCTTGATACCGTACTTCTCGAGCGGCAGCATGTAGGTGCGGTAGTAGTCCTCATAGATCCAGCGATGCCACATCTCCGCGTAAGACTCCTTGTTCTTGTCGCGGTTGGTTGTGCCATATTCGATGAAGGTGCCGATGGCGGCGTCGACGATGGCGTGGTTCTGCCAGAAGGCGTAGCGCAGGTCGCGCTCGAGCAGCAGATGGTTCTCCGGCTCCTTCAGGGCGGCCATCAGCAGCGAGTGGCCGTTGCCGATGTGCCGGCTCTCGTCGGACTGCACCGACAGGAAAACGGTCGGCAGCGCATAGTCGCCGTTGCGTGCGGCCTCGGAAGGCATGGCGACGAAGAGGGTGTTGGTAAACGCCGTCTCGGCCACGACGGTCAGGTACATGCAGGCGGCCGTCATCGTGTCGCCAGTGATGAAGCCCTCGCCGAACTGGCGGCCGATGGTGGTTGCGTAGCACTTGCCGAAGGCTTCTTCGGTGATGTCGAAGCCTGCCGGGTCGATGTAATTCTCCATGTACCACTTCTTCAGATTCATCTGGATGGTGGAGTGACGGAACTCATCGACCATCTGCATGGTGAAGCCGGTTCTGAGGTCCTCGCCCGGCGCCAGCCGCGCCACCATCGCCATCGAGCGGGCGGCGGAGATTTCCGGGAAGGGAATGATGGCGAGGAAGAGCTTCATCCATTCCACCCAGCGCGGCTCGACATTGCGGAACATGTCACCGCGAAGGGCAGCGTCGAGCGCGCCGTAGACGCGGTTGTCCTTCTCCTCCTGCATCGGGAAATAAGAGCGCAGCACCTGCTTCATCGGATCGCGCGGCGCCTTGGCGATCTTGTAGTCGGTCGGAAACGTCATCGCTTCCTGGACATAGGTCGGGTTCCAACCGAGGTCGGAAATCTTCTTCGTCGCCTCGCCTACGGAAATGCCGCGTTGCGAGGTGATCTTGTTGAGCGTCAGAGACGACATCGTCATAAGCCTCCACCAGGTTTGAGCCGCGGATCCCTTGATCCGGGCGTGAGACGGCACACAACGCCGCCAGTGAGAGTGCGAACGGCACGACAAAGGGTTGCGCATTCAGGCGCGACTCATCGTCGGGCTGTTCGAGTGGATCGCGGCAAAGGTTTCCGAGGTATCGGCAGCGCCCGGTGCCAACCGCTGCTGCGATGGGCGTACCGAAGCGGACCTGACCTGCTTCCTCCGTTCCTTCGTTCTTTTGGCACCGCAAAGTGCGATGGGCTTCTTATGCAAATGACAAAGCAAGCGCCGTGCCAGTTTTGAAAAGAGCCCAACGCCGGCCGTTCGAAACCAATCGCCGTTCACTTCGCCGCGAAACGCGGCAGCCAACTGTAACGCCATTTTACAGATGTAAATTACGCCTGTAATATTTATACTCAATTCGCATTTGCGAATGCTTACTTAGCTATCGCAGCATTCATAAAACAGATTTCATCTATTCAATTCTATCCTGTCTCTATTATTTTGAAGAGGCGGCCCATGCGGCTCAGCATTGGAGAGAGCCCATGCCTGATGAAAAGGACAGCCAAGGCCTGCCATCGCCAATATCCCGACAGCCAGACGACATCGCCGGCGATCTTGTCAGGCTGATGCCTCGCGATCTGGTCTTCGTCATGCGCTTCCTGGGCGAGAGCCAATTTCGCCTCCAGAGCCACTTTCAGGATTTCATCCGGGCCGAGCTTGCTGCCGGCGGCGTCACCGCGGAAACCCATCCGATGATCCATCTGTTCATCGAGAACCACGCGATCCTGCTGCGTGACTTCGTGTTTTCCGGCGTTTCGCTCTCGCGCCAGTTCCGTGTCGAGGAGATAGAGCGCCTCACCGGCGACACAACATCGGTGATGCGCGTCGACATCTGGGATCAGCTGAAGAGCCACATCGAGACCGCCGAAAAGCAGTTCCGGTCGCAGGCCGGCACACTGCCCGGATTGCTGGCGGCGTTCGAGCAACCGCCAGGACCGATGCCCGGAAACGAAAAATGAAGGAGGCTCCGATGGGCCAAACCGAAAGGCGCGACACGTTGCTCGCCCGCCGCCTCGATCTTGTCGCCACGGTCTCGGCGCTGACCTCGGAGGCGCAGCGGCTCAACCAGAAACTCTCCGGTATCGAGATGGACGTGCTGCGCCTGGAGCTCGAGATCGGCCGAAGCGGTCCAAACGTGCAACTGGTGCGAGACTTGCATGAAGCCGAGGAGAGCGCCGCGGCACTCAGACACGCATGCACGACGTGCGAGGAGCGCATCGCCGCCGCCGAAGGCGACATCGACGACGTCGACCGCTGCCTGGCGGAGACCGGAAACTGACGAAGGGAAGGGCCATGAACCAGCACGCGATACAGAACCTGACCTTGTTCGACCTGCTGGCCAGAAGCTGGCGTCGCCCGTCGGCGGTCGCCGACCTGCGCTTCAGCGCCGATGCCTCGGCTGTCGCCTTCACCGGCCTTGATGGGACGGTTGCCATAGCTGCGGTCGCGGACCAGGAGCCGCCGGAATCGCGGATCAGGGTGAGCGGCGACCTTGGCCAAACGACGATCCGCCCCAGGGAAAGAGCACCGGCACCATTGATAACTACCGCCGCGCTGGGAGAAGGCGATGTCCCGCTCGCAAGCTACCTTGGGTCCGGCTTCATGGTCGGAACGGCGGCCGGCAAGTGGTGCATCTGGCAGCGGACGGCACTGTGATGGAGACGCTGGTCAAGATTGACGGACCGGCCGTCGCCTTCGATTACAGCCCTCGGACGGCCATGACAGCTGTCAGCAATGGGCAGGACATCTTCCTGTCGCGCGGCGGAAGCGCCGCAACAAGGCTGCACCACGGTGCGACCCCGTCCGCCGATGCGCTGGCCTTTTCGCCAGGCGGAAGGCGCCTTGCCTGCAGCTTGGACAACCGGCTATCGATCTGGATGGTCGAAAGCGAGGCCACCTCGATACGTGATTTCGCCTTTTCGTCGCGCCCGGTATCGATCCGCTGGAGTGGCGACGGCACCTGGCTGGCCTGCGGGCTCGAAACCGGAGGCTTTGCCCTGGTCAGCATGACTGATGGCCGGGCTGAGATCGTCTCGGGATTTCCAACGCCGGTCCGTACAGTGTGCTGGAGCCTGCCAGAGAACGCTCTGTTTGCATCGGGCGCCTTCCGGATCGCCGGTTGGTCGATGACTGCGCCGCCGCTTGAAGGAGAGACCTCTGGCGCGCTGGAGACAGGTCGCGCCGGGCTGGTGCCGGTCGAGACAGTGGCCGCGCATCCGCAGAAGGGACTGGTTGCGGCCGGCTATGCCAACGGCCGGATCACCATCGCCCAGATCGGCGCGCGGGACGAACTCCTCGTCAGGCCAATGGGCAGCGCAGTAACCGCGCTCGACTGGTCCGGTGACGGACGCCACCTGGCGGTGGGTGCCGTCGATGGTACCGTCGCGATCGTCACCTTTCCCGCGCAGATGTTCAAATAGGCCAATGCAGGCCGCTAACAACAGGAGAAGAGAATGCAAACCGAACTCACCCCCGAAGACAGGAGCAAGGATGAATTCTTTGAACGGCTCGCCAATTTGTCGGAAGAAATGGTGGCAAAGCACGGCAAGGACTTCAGCATGGGAGCCCTTGTGCTCGCCGCCCGATGGATTGCCGAGAACCGTGTTGGTCAATTGAAGACCAACTAGACCAACGAGACCGTCCGCTCGTCGTGCCTTGAACGACCGCATCTAGGTGCAAATCGCCTGGGACTCGGAGCCAAAGAGGTTCGCATTTGGTAGACGAAACACGGCTGCTTGAGTGTCCCGGCATGCGGCGCGAAGCTGCCCAAGAGGTCAGAGAGCATTGCGCATCCATGCCGCCGATCAGATGGAGAACCACTCGCCATAATGCCGCGATCTCATACCGTCCACATCGTGGAGTGGAGCAGAGCTTGCATGTGCTCCGGCAAATCTAGTTCGCCGCGCGCCTCGATCTCGAGAAGATATCGTGCCTTGGCAAAGCGATCGCCTTGCGTGGCCACGGGAAAGGCGCAGATGGAGATCAGCGCCCTCTCCTCTTCTCGGCTGGCCTCATCGTAGTCGCGGCTGTTGCTACCCGTTTCATGGACGGCTTTGTTGAACGCTGCGTATGCCGTCTTATGCGCGTTGATCAACGCTCGCAGTTCGTTCGACGGTTCTCCTTCTCGACGCGGTGCCTCGGTGGCGAGTGCCGTGGCTGATGCGGTCAAGGCGACAACGGTGGTGCCCGACTGGAAGAGCACGGTGCGACGGCTGATCCTGGACGTAGGAAACGCTCCTCTCATTTCAGAACAGCACGTAGCAGCTGTCCTCGATCGTGGGACTCTAACATGGCGGTTGGCGCATTTATGTCAGGATGAAAGCCCCGGGAGACTCTTACTGAGCGAGGATGTGTTGAAAACGATGGGAAGAATCGCATCGCCAACTGGAGTGTCGCTGTACCAGTTGCTCGGAACGTTCAGATCGCACCTTGCAATGGTTGAATGTTGGCCGGCGCCTTATTGCCGACGAAAACACCGAACTATCCGAGAGTTTGGCTCGCCAGAGCATAGGTCTTCGGCATAGCCGCGCCTGCGACGGCAAAATCGGCGAGCCGTTTGCCCAGCGACATGGTCAGCACCGTGTCGAAGACCGGCATGCCGCTGTGCGACAGGAAGGCAGCGAAGTCGCCATTGTCCATATGCGTATCAATCCTGAGGAAAGATCCTGAATGGTCGACCACGTGCGGCCGGACGACGGCCACGGCGTCGACGTCGCTTTCCGCCACGACCGGTCCCACGACATGGCCCCGCCCGAACGGGCGACATAGCGCGAAGGCTTTCAGCCTGCCGCCCTTGAAAAGACCATAGCCGGCCGAGTGCGCGAAGAGCTTTGCGATCAGCGCCGCGCGCCTGACGCCAAATCCCGCCGCATCGAGCGTGATCGCCGCGGCAATGTCGCCTTCGCCCAAAGTCCGGATATCGCCCCTTGTCTCCGCCAGTCTACCCATCGTCTCCGCACGGGCGATGCCCTGGCATTGGTAGACGGTCTTCTCCGGCTGGAAATCGAGCGAAAGATAGAGCCGTCTTGCCGCTCGTGTTGCATTGAGGCGCAGATCGCGCCCGGCGACCTTTTCGAAGACCCGCTTCATCAGCCATTGTCCTGCGCCGAGCGTCTGCAGTCGCGGCGAGGTGATGACCATGCCCACGGTGGCGAAATCGGTGCCGTGCGCGAACCACATGGCCGAACCGAGAACGCGGCCGATCTCATCGAGCGCCACGAAGCCGCGCCCCGATTCGCGCAGGAACTGCCAGTCTTCGGCCCGGTGCGGCCATCCAACGGACAGGGAGTGCCCGTGCAACCGATCGAGCTCGATGCCCTCGATGTCGCCGATGCGCATCGAGAAGGTATCGATTTTCAAGCTTCCGGACGGCTTCAATGCCATGCCCCTGAAAGATTGCCGCACTAGAGATGACGCGTCGATGGTCACCCTCTCTCCGCCAACGCTAAACAAGCAGACCGGTAGGATTTGCTCGAAAGCCGCGCGCCAACGCTAGATTCAACTGAAACACTTCCGCTTTCGGCACGCAATCGCGAAAGAACGCGCACATCTTCTCCTGAAATCTAGCAGCTTACGGTCGCCGACACCGATCCGGCGACCCGAAATGTCTTAAGGGCTGGACTGGACGTCTTCAACATCCTCGACCGTCTCGTCGC
>NZ_RZOI01000810.1:0-2533 GCF_004022645.1 Mesorhizobium sp. M4A.F.Ca.ET.020.02.1.1
AGCATCACCGCCAGCATGATGAAGCTGCGTTCGGCCGCGACCACAATGCCGGAAAAGACGAGATAGGCGGCGATCGAGACGAGTGCGGCGGCGGCGGCATATTTCTTGACCGGCCGGCGCGAGGCGAAGTCGGGAAACAGCGCAAAGGCCCCGCGCAGCAAGAGCATGATGGTGCCGGCGACCAGCGCCATGTGCAGGCCCGAGATGGAGATGACGTGATAGATGCCGGTGCGCCGCATCGCCTCGTTGATCTCATCGGGGATGCCCGCTCGCACGCCGACTATCAGTGCGGCGGCGATCTCGCCCTCCGGGCCGCCGACCTGGCCGCGGATGTGGTTGGCGATGCTCTCCCGCGCCTTCTCGATCGTGGAAGCCAGGCGCGCCGAGGGCGGCGCATCTTCGCTGGCGATTGTCTTTGGATTGCCAAGGAAAAAGCCGCTGGCGCCGATACCGGAAAAATAGCTGTCGAAGGAGAAGTCGTAGCTGTCGGGCCGCACCGGGCCGGTCGGCTGCAGCAGCCTTGCATAGCCGGTAAGCAGCGAGCCGGCTGTCATATCAGCAGGTACTTTCCGTGCCGAAAGCCGGACCCGCTCCGGCGCGTAGCGCAGCTTTGGGTGAGCGGTGGAGATCACATCGATCGTCAGCCTGACGCGGCCGTTCTCCATTTCCTCCAGGCTAACGAGCCGGCCGGTCAGGCGGGTCTGGATCTCGGAACCGAGCATCGGTGTCGCGGCGCGCCAGGTCTCGACCTTTGCGGCGAGAAAGCCCAAGGCGCAGAAGAACGCCGCCATGAAGAGCAGATGCGTCCTTGGCCGTGGGCGCGAAACGAGCGCGCAGACAGCCATCAGCGCCACTGCCAAAAGCGGCCTGTACAGGTCTGGCTCGGCGTTCAGCGAGAAATAGAAGATCACGCCGGCAGCCAGGAACACCGGCACCAGCAGGAAGCCGATGCCGCGATCAAGCTCGGTCGTGGCCGCGGCGCCGATGCTGCGATGAAACGCCGGCCATGAGACACGGCCAAGCTGCTTGCCGAGCCGCGTGATGGTTGCCATCGGCGAGGCCGGGCGGAATCCGCCGACATCAGGCGGCAAAATCTCTTTGGCCGGACGCGACTCCGGAAGCCAAACCGGCGCTGTTTCGACAGGCGCTGTGTCGGCAAACAGCAGGCGCTCGCTGACGCCAGCTGTCGTCCCCTCGCCCTCCACCGTGCCCCGGCCTCGTCCAGCCATCGGGTCTGCCCCTTGCGCCCCAGACCTCCTATGCTACATGAACGCGCGAAGCGCGAAAGTCCGCGCAATCACGCCCGCTTCCTATGCCAGCCTGAGAGTGCCATGTCCGACAAGGTCGTCACCCGTTTTGCCCCCTCGCCGACAGGCTACCTGCACATTGGCGGAGCGCGCACGGCGCTGTTCAACTGGCTCTATGCCAGGCACTCCGGCGGCACGATGCTGCTGCGCATCGAGGATACCGATCGCGAGCGCTCCACCGAGGCGGCAACCGCTGCCATCCTGGACGGACTAACCTGGCTCGGCCTTTCATGGGATGGTGAGGCGGTTTCGCAGTTCGAGCGCGCGCCGCGCCATCGCGAGGTGGCCGTTGATCTCGTGCGCCTGGGCAAGGCCTATTACAGCTATGAGACGCCTGCGGAGCTCGAGGCGATGCGCGAGGCGGCGCGCGCCAAGGGCCTGCCGCCACGCTATAACGGCCAATGGCGCGACCGCGACCCGTCCGAGGCGCCGCCCGGCATCAAGGGCGCCATCCGCATCAAGGCGCCGGCCGAGGGCGAGACCGTCGTGCACGACCGGGTGCAGGGCGAGGTGCGCTTTCCCAACAAGGACCTCGACGACTTCATCATCCTGCGCTCGGACGGCAACCCGACCTACATGCACGCCGTCGTCGTCGACGATCACGACATGGGCGTCACCCACATCATCCGCGGCGACGACCATCTGACCAACGCCGCGCGCCAGACCGTGATCTACAACGCCATGGGCTGGGATGTGCCTTCGATGTCGCACATCCCGCTGATCCATGGCGCCGACGGCGCCAAGCTGTCGAAGCGGCACGGCGCGCTCGGCGTCGAGGCCTATCGTTCGATGGGCTACTTGCCGGAGGCCCTGCTCAACTATCTCGCCCGCCTCGGCTGGAGCCACGGCGACGACGAAGTCATGTCGATCAAAGACATGATCGGCTGGTTCGACATCGGCGACGTCAACAAGGGCGCCGCCCGCTTCGACTTCGCCAAGCTCGAGGCGCTGAACGGCGTCCATATGCGCAAGATGGACGATCATGCGCTGTTCGACATCTTCGTCGCCACCCTGCCCTATCTCGAAGGCGGCCCGGCGCTCGCCGCCCGGCTCGACGACAAGAAGAAGGCGCAGTTGCTCGCGGCCCTGCCCGGGCTTAAGGAGCGCGCCAAGACGCTGGTCGAACTGGTCGACGGCGCCGGCTTCCTGTTTGCCGAGCGGCCGTTGCCGGTCGACGAAAAGGCGGCGGCGCTACTTTCCGGCGAGGCGCGCGCCGTCCTCCGCGG
>NZ_RZOI01000811.1:0-2532 GCF_004022645.1 Mesorhizobium sp. M4A.F.Ca.ET.020.02.1.1
GCCGGATAGATCACCAGCAGGCCGGTCATCAGCGCATCACGCATGGATGAGCCCCGGCGCGGATCCACCTCGAACGGCCCGGCTGCCTGGCTCACCGTCACGGGCGCCTGGTGGTCGGCCGGGCGCAGCCGGATGGGCAGTTCGCGCGTGCCGCCGTTGATGGTGTCGAATTGTCCCGTGGTGCTCATAGCCCCGAACTCTTTGTTTTCGGTGCGCTTTATCGGCTGCGATTGTGTCGACACGATGCCGCGCCGATGGCGGAATTGTTTCCTTTGGGCGCCGTTTGTTTCCGTGAAGGTGCAAACCCTTGCCGCTCCAAGCCGCATGGGCTAGGACACGCGCGCCCGCAACCAGCCAGCATCTATCGAACGAAAAGACCCCATCCCATGGCCGACAAATCGGAAAAGACGAAAGCGCGGCTGCCGCGCGGGTTTGCCGACCGCGGCGCCGATGACATCCGCGCCGTCGAGAAGATGATGGCGACCATCCGCGGCGTCTATGAGCTCTACGGCTTCGAGCCGGTCGACCAGCCGATGATCGAATACACCGACGCGCTCGGCAAATTCCTGCCCGACCAGGACCGGCCGAACGAAGGCGTCTTTTCCTTCCAGGATGATGATGACCAGTGGCTGTCGCTGCGCTACGACCTGACCGCGCCGACGGCACGCTTCGTCGCCGAGAATTTTGACAAGCTGCCCAAACCCTATCGCAGCTACCGCTCCGGCTGGGTGTTCCGCAACGAAAAACCCGGACCCGGCCGCTTCCGCCAGTTCATGCAGTTCGATGCCGACACGATCGGCACGCCCGGTGTGGCGGCAGACGCCGAGATGGCAATGATGATGGCCGACGTCATGGAAGCGCTCGGCATCAAGCGCGGCGACTACGTCATTCGCGTCAACAACCGCAAGGTGCTCGACGGCGTGCTAGAGGCGATCGGCCTCGGCGGTGACGAGAATGCGGGGCGGCGGCTGACGGTGCTGCGCGCGATAGACAAACTGGACAAGCTCGGGCCGGAAGGCGTGAGGCTCCTGCTTGGTCCGGGGCGCTGGGATGGCGGCAAGGAAGGCGAAGGCGATTTCGCGAAGGGCGCCGGACTGAAAGACACGCAGGCCGAAGCTGTGCTGATTGCAACGGCGAGGAACGGACAGGCTGGCCAGAATACCAGCGTCAGTTCCAACGCCGTCTACCAGGAAGGCGTCGCCGAACTTGCCACGATCGAAGCTCTGGTCAGAGCGGCAGGATATGGCGAAGACCGCGTCGCCATGGACCGCTCCGTCGTGCGCGGCCTGGAATACTACACCGGCCCCGTCTTCGAAGCCGAGCTGCTGGCCGAAATCCCCAACGAGGACGGCCAGATCGTGCGCTTCGGCTCGGTTGGCGGCGGCGGCCGTTATGACGGGCTGGTCTCGCGCTTCCGCGGCGAGCCGGTGCCGGCGACCGGCTTTTCGATCGGCGTCTCCCGGCTGATGACGGCGCTGAAGAACCTCGGCAAGCTCGACATCTCCGACGTCATCGCTCCGGTCGTCGTTCTGGTCATGGACAAGGACACCGAAAGCCTCGGCCGCTACCAGAAGATGGTGGCGGAGCTGCGCGCGGCCGGCATCCGCTCGGAAATGTATCTCGGCGGCGCCGGCATGAAGGCGCAGCTCAAATATGCCGACCGCCGCGGCAGCCCGGTCGCCATCATCCAGGGCGGCGACGAGCGCTCCCGGGGTGAGCTGCAGATCAAGGACCTGATCGAAGGCGCCCGCATGTCGGCGGAGATCACCGACAACGCCGAATGGCGCGCCGCACGCCCGGCGCAGGTGACGGTGGCGGAGAGCGAGTTGGTTGCCGAGGTGAAGAAGATCCTGGCGGCTCAGGCTGCCGACCGCGCGAAGGGTGGCGCTTGAACACCCCCCTCTGTCCTGCCGGACATCTCCCCCTCAGAGGGGGAGATTGGATGTCCCGTGTGGTTTCGCAAATCTCCGGTGTTGGAGTAAGGGTGCGGCGCTCGAAGCTGCCGATCTCCCCCCTTGAGGGGGAGATGGCCGGCAGGCCAGAGGGGGGTGCCTCGCGCCCAACCTATCCATGATCTCCCGCTACCCCGCCATCGCCGCCGACATCGCCAAGCTCTTCGCCGCGCGTGACACGCACGCGGTCGAGGTCGCCGTGCTGCAGCCGGCCGATCCGTTCCTCGACATGGCCGGCGAAGACCTGCGCCGCCGCATCTTCCTCACCGAGAGCGAGACCGGCAAGACGCTGTGTCTCAGGCCCGAATTCACCATTCCCGTCTGCCTGGACCACATCACCAGCCAGGCGGGCACGCCGCGCCGCTATTCCTATCTCGGCGAGGTGTTTCGCCAGCGCCGCGAGGGCGGTAACGAGTTCTTCCAGGCCGGCATCGAGGACCTCGGCGATCGCGACACCGCCGCCGCCGATGCCCGCTCGCTGGCCGATGCGCACGCGCTGCTGACGCTGGCGCTGCCAGGCCAGGCGCTGGCCGTCACGCGTGGCGACCAGACCGTCTTCGAGGCGGGGCTGGCCGGCCCT
>NZ_RZOI01000812.1:0-2532 GCF_004022645.1 Mesorhizobium sp. M4A.F.Ca.ET.020.02.1.1
CGCGGCAGCTCGTGCAGGACCGCATCGCCGCCGGCGACCACGCGGCGCTGCCGATGCAGGCCAAGCTGCTCGAAATGACCGATGCGCGTCTGCGCGCGGCGGATGCGGCGGATTTCAAGGAACCGAAGAACTTTCGCGCCCTGCTCGTCTACGGCATGAGCGGCGGCAATCCCGTCACCGTCGAGGCTGCCGCCTCGCGTGCCGAGACCGACCCGCAAAGCCTCGCCATCGCCAGGGGCATCATCAGCTATCTCAACGGCCGGCCGGCCGAGGCGATCGAAACGCTTAAGCCGATCGACCCGATGGCGCTGCCCACCGACCTCGGCGCCTTCCTGGCGCTGGTCAAGGGCTCGCTGCTAGCCACCGAACAGCCGGCCGCGGCGCTCGCTTTGCTCGACAATGCCCGCCTGCTCAGCCCAGGCACGCTGGTCGAGGAAGCAGCGCTTCGCCGCTCGGTCGGCATTGCCGCGCAGCAGGGCGATGCGGCGCGCTTCGCACTCGCCTCCACCCAATATGTCGCCAGCTATCTCCACTCGCCCTATGCCAGCCAGTTCGCCGATTCCTTCGTCTCCGGCGTCATTCAACTGCACATGGCGGTCAGCCAGGACAAGCTTGCCGACATCACCTCGATGATGGATCCCGAGCGCGAGAAGGTGATCTATCTGCGTATCGCCCGCCGGGCGGCGATCGACGGTCTGACCGCGCTCTCCACCTTCGCCTCGGCCATGGCTGAGAAAGGCCGCGACGGTAACGGCAATGAGGACGACCCGCGCGCCCAGCTCTATTCCAGCCTGTCCACGGTGACGTCGAGCACCATCGACGATGTGCGCGCCAAGCTGAAGAAGATCGATCGCGGCAAGCTCTCGGAAAGCGACCGTGCGCTGCTCGATGCCGCGCAAGCCGTCGCCGGCGAAGTTGTCGCGCGACCGGCGGTCCCGGCCGTCGAGAAGCCCGACACCGACGCCGGCAAATCTGCGCCTGGGAAATCCGCCGCCGAGATCGCGGCGACGGAGAAGCAGGAAGACGCCGACCTGCCGCCGGTCGACGGCGCGATGTCCGAGCAGCCGGCGGTCGAGGCCTCCGCTTCCGCAACGAAACCGGCGGACGCGCAGCCCTCTGCATCGTTCGCCCCGGATATGCCGGCCCCGGCAACGGCCGCGCCGTCGGCGCCGGAGCCGGCCGCGGCCGAAGCGCCGGCAGTGGCAGCGGCATCTGCCGGGACGGCGGCGGCTCAGCCCTCGCCGACACCGGAATCGTCAGCCGGCCTCGATCCGCAGGACGCCACCGACGCCGCGATGTTGCAGACGCGCCGCCAACTCAACAAGATCGACCAACTGCTTGGAGCAGCTCCCAAATGACCTCCAGCCTCGGCCATGCCCTCACGGGACTTGTCTCCACAAACGTGACGTCCAAGTCGGCGGCGCCGGCGGCGAAGAACGAGGCCACGAGCTTCGGCGACCTGCTGCGCGGCGCTGAAAAGCAGTCCGCCCAGGAAAACCAGCAACCGGCCGAGACTGGACCCCACGATGCGCGATGGAACCGGCGGGCGTTTGCCAACGCCGGCAAGGCGCAGCCTGACGGCAACGCTACGGCGACGACCGCCGCGCCAAAGCCGCCAGCCGGCAAGGCCGTCGACAGCGATGCCGATACTGATACGGACACGGCCTCGAAGGAGACCGACACGGCCGCGCGGAGCGCAAATGCGAGCCCACTTCAGGACAGCCTGCCATTGCTGATGGCGCTCAACGATATCGGCCGCTTCCAGGCGTCGGCCAAGGCCGGCGGACAGGAAGACGCCGGCGATGGCCAGGCGAGTGAGCCGGCGCCGGGCGGCCAGCCGCCGGCTCAGTTGCTCTCCACCTTGAAGAAATCGGACGCAACGCCCGGCCTCGAGACCCCTGATCCCGGTGCATTCTCGCGATCCGAGCGCGCCGCCAGCGCCGAAGACTTCCCCGGGAAGCTCCGGCAGCCGGAAGCCATCAGCGCCGTCTTCAAGGACCTGCCGCGCCGGGACGATGGAGCCGCATCGCCACCGGAGGACCAGACGCCCGTGGACGTGGCGGCGTCGCCGGCAAAGCGATCTGCGCCGTCGTCGAAAGCCCTTGACGCGATCCGTTCGGCCACGCCGTCGGAACAGGCAAAGCAGTCATCGTCGGCCGCGCGCATCGACGTCGTCCACGAGCAGAGCTTCCCGGCTCCGGCGCAGAACCCGCTAAGCCAGACGGCATCGGCGCTGATCGACGCGCTGGCCTCGGACAAGGGTCTGCCGCAGGCGTTTTCGACCACCTCGCCAGGCTCGCAACCGGTCGCTTCTGTTGCCGTTCCGACACATATATTGAAGATCGAGCTTCACCCGGCCGAGCTTGGCATGGTCACGGCCAGCCTGCGGCTTTCCGGAGAGCAACTTTCGATTGAGCTGAAGCCCGAAACCCACGACGCGCATCGTCGTCTCGCGGCCGACAGCGAGGCGATCGTCAAGTCGCTGCGCGGGCTCGGCTTCGACGTCGACAAGGTCACGGTACTGCAACCTTC
>NZ_RZOI01000813.1:0-2520 GCF_004022645.1 Mesorhizobium sp. M4A.F.Ca.ET.020.02.1.1
GAAATTCGCTACCCGCGCCGTCGCCAGGCTCTCCTCAAGGCGTGGCGAGCGACGCTGGACGCACCAAAGCGTGGGCCAGAGGCCTGACGTTTCGTTACGCGCTTTTGCAAAATGCCTGCTGCCAGAATCTGACAGTGGGGCGGCCTATGCTCCTCCAATCGAAACCCTGGAGAGCAGACATGAACACCTCAAATTTCGTTATCCTCTACGTCGACAGTCCGGAGCGGAGCGGCGCCTTCTACGGCGCGCTGCTCGGGCGGCAACCGGTCGAGGCGTCGCCGACCTTCGTGCTGTTTGTGCTCGACAACGGCTTCAAGCTTGGGCTGTGGTCGCGCCACACGGTGGAGCCGGCGGCGGCCGCCGCGGGCGGCGGAGCCGAGCTCGTCTTTGCGCAGGACACGCCGGCGGCGGTCGACGCTGCCCATGGGGACTGGGCCGGGCGCGGCCTGAAGATCCTGCAGGCGCCGACGGACATGGATTTCGGCCGCACCTTCGTTGCGCTCGATCCCGACAACCACCGGCTGCGCGTCTATTGGCTGAACGAGGGAGACCAGGGATGAGTGCGCACTGGATCGCGGTCGCCTCGGCGGCGCATGTCAGGATCGGCCGCGAAGGCGGCTTCATGCAGGTCAATCATGGCAAGGCGGCGCCGCTGCGCCGCGTCAAGCCAGGCGACCCCATCGTCTACTATTCGCCGAGCACGGTCCTCGGCGAAAAGGACGGCCTGCAATCTTTCACCGCCATCGGCACGGTGCGCGACGGCGAGCCCTACCGGGGCTACATGGGCGCAGGCTTCACGCCGTTCCGGCGTGATGTCGACTGGGCGAAGGCTGGGGAAGCGCCGATCAAGCCGTTGCTCGACCGGCTCGACTTCACGGCTGGCCGGCCGAACTGGGGCTACCAGTTCCGTTTTGGGCTGCTTGCCATCGGCGCGCATGATTTTGCGCTGATCGCGCAAGCGATGGGCATGGTGCCGGCAAGCGAAGCTATCGCTTGAGCGCCTTGTAGACGGCGATGCCGGCGGCGAGGTCCTCAAGCGCGGCGCCGACCGACTTGAACAATGTGATCTCGCCGTCGCCTTGCCGGCCCGCCTTCTCGCCGCGCGCCAGTTCATGCAAGTCAGCGATGATGGCGTCCGGTTTCAGGACGCCGGAGGCCAGCGGCTGGACGATGTCGCCCGCTTCCTTGGTGGCACCGGAGCGAGTGTCGACATAGACGCGGGCGCGCCGGATCGCGTCGTCGTCGCTTTCGCGCATCGTCGGCGTGAAGCCGCCGACAAGGTCGACATGCGCGCCCGGCTTCAACAGCGCACCCCTGATCAGCGGCTCGGTGGAAATGGTCGCCGAGGAGACGATGTCGGCCTCGGCGAGCTCGGCGCCGAGATCGCCGGCTGCGCTGGCCGGGAGCCCTTCGGCGCGCAAGCCGGCGGCGACCTTTTCGGCATTAACCGGCGTTCGGTTCCAGATGCGGATGCTCTTGATCGGCCTCACCGCCGAATGCGCCTTGGCGAGGAAGGTCGACAGCGCGCCGGCGCCGACGACCAACAGGCGCGAGGCATCCTTGCGGGCGAGGTAGGAGGCGGCAAGCGCCGAGGCGCACGCGGTGCGCCATTGCGTCAGTCGCTGGCCGTCGATCAGCGCTTCCGGTTCGCCGGTCGTGCCGTCGAGCAGCAGGTAAAGGCCCATCACGGCGGGTTTGCCGATGGCGTTGTTGTCGGGCGAGACGGTGACGATTTTGACACCGATATGGCCGCCCGCCGAGGCGCCGGGGGCGTTGAAATCGGTCCAGGCAGGCATCAACAGCAGCGTCGAGGCGGCGCCATCAGGACGGTCGACCGTGTGATGGTGACGGACCGGCTGCACGGCGCCGTCGCGGAAGGCGGTGCGCAGCGTCTCGACCAGCCCGGGAAAGGTCAGCGCCTGGTCGACCTCGGCGGCCGAAATGGTCAGCATGGAAGACTCCGTGGAGTGAAGGCGCCCGCGAAGCCGCAATTCTTACGGCATCCGCTGCGCCCAAAGGCTTCAGGCGGTCGGCTTCGGCAGGGCCTGGCCCTGCGGCGCCTGAGCCGCCTGAGGCGCGCGGCTGACCGCCTGGCGCAGGTTCTCGGCCTCGACGCCGCGCTGGCGCGCCAGCTTGCGGTAGCGGCCCTGCTTCACCCAGGTCGCCATGCTGCCGACGATCATGCCGATGGCGAGAGCCAGGAACAGGAAGACGAAAAGCGGGAGCTTCAGCGTCAGCGCGGGATTGCCGGGATTGAACGGGTCGAGCGTGAAGGCGATCGGCTCGCGGTTGGCGACGGCGAGCGCGATCAGGATGACGGCCAGCGGCACGAAGACAACGACGAGCATGAAGCGGTTGAACATTTGTTTTCCTGTCGAAAGCAGGCCTGGCGGCGGGCCGGCGCGTGAACTCGCGCCTATTTGCCTCCGTTCAGCCTTTCGCGCAATTCCTTGCCGGTCTTGAAGAACGGCACCCACTTCTCCTCGACCTCGACGGATTCGCCGGTGCGCGGGTTGCGGC
>NZ_RZOI01000814.1:0-2519 GCF_004022645.1 Mesorhizobium sp. M4A.F.Ca.ET.020.02.1.1
GTCCGGTGACAGCTATCCTCCTTACAACATCGAGCGCCTCAGCGGTGCCGACGGCATGGCCGAAAGGCTGCGCATCACGCTCGCCGTCGCCGGCTTCGCCGAAAGCGACCTCGATGTCACGACGGAGGAGAACCAGTTGATCGTGCGCGGCCGTCAGACCGACGACACCGAGCGCGAATTCCTTCACCGCGGCATCGCCGCGCGCCAGTTCCAGCGCTGCTTCGTGCTGGCCGATGGCATGCGGGTGATCGCGGCGGAGCTGAAGAACGGCCTGCTGTCGATTGATCTCGACCGGCCGGAGGTCGAGCGGCTGGTACGGAAAATAAACATATCGGTGAAAGACTGATCTTTACCGATGGCTCTCATGCGGGGCGGCCTTGGACGGCGTCCTCGCGCCAAGGAGGCTTGAAATGACCAGAACCGACGAAACCTTGACCATGACCAGTGGCGAATTCGCCCATCTCGGCGAAGGCTCGGTCGCCTATCTCAGGAAAGTCTCGAGCGACGATCTGCGCGGCCGCTTCCCCGGCCTCGGGGAAATCGCGCCCGGCCTGGAACTGTGGGCGCTGTTTGCCGCCAATGGCCAGCCGATCCTGCTTTCGGACGCCCGCGACCGGGCGCTGGCGGGCGCGCTGGAGAACGACCTGACCACTGTCGCCATTCACTGAGCGACCGCTGGCCGTCCGAAATGGCAAGGGCCGCCCAAGGCGGCCCTCTGAAACCTTCAATCCGAAAACTTCAGGCCGCGTGCGAGGCCTGCGTGTCCGACAGCAGTGCGTGGATCGCCACCGCGTCGCGCGTGCCCCTGATCTTGGCCACGGTGTCGGCGTCGCGCAGCACGCGCGCGATGCGCGACAGCGCCTTGAGGTGGTCTGCACCCGCCCCCTCGGGCGCCAGCAGCAGAAACACCAGATCAACCGGCTGGTCATCCAGCGCCTCGAAATCGACCGGCGTCTCCAGCCGGGCGAAGACGCCGGCAATGCGCTTCACCCCGGCGAGCTTGCCATGCGGTATGGCAATGCCGTTGCCGACGCCGGTGGAGCCAAGCCGCTCGCGCTGCAGGATGGTGTCGAACACTTCCCGCTCCGGAATGCCCGAAATCGCTGCCGCCCTCTCGGACAGCAATTGCAGCAGTTGTTTCTTGGAGTTCGCCTTCAACGCCGGCATGATCGCCGGAACGTTGATCAGATCGCTAAGATCCATGCTTGAAAAATCCCTTGTTCGCCCGCCGCAGCCAGTCCTCGCCCCCTCGCGCGGCTGGCTGCTATCCCTGTGCGACTTTGGTCGTGGACGGGTCGATCCAGCCGATGTTCCCATCCGGCCGGCGGTAGACGATGTTGAGATGCTCGTTCCCGGCGTTGCGGAACACGAAGACCGGGCTGTCCTTGGTGTCGAGCTCGATGACCGCGGACGCCACCGACATGGTGCGCAGCGTCATCGTCGATTCGGCAACAACCGCCGGAGCGAAATTCTCCGGCATCTCCTCGTCGTCGTCGGCAAGCGGGGCCATCACCGTATAGGCGATGTCGGTCGGCTCGCCATTGCCGTTGCCGGAATTGTGCGATTTCAGACGGCGCTTGTAGCGCCGAAGGCGGGTTTCGAGGCGATCAGCCGCCGCCTCGAAGGCAAGCGTGGGATCCTGTGCGTCGCCCGTCGCCTGCAATGAGGCGCCGGAATCGAGCCGGATCATGCAGTCGGCCGAAAAGCGCGACCCCGATTTGATGACCGTGACATGCCCTGAAAAACCGCGATCGAAATATTTTCCGATCGCTTCGCCGACACGGTCGTTGATGCGCGTACGGAACGCATCGCCGATATCCATGTGTTTTCCCGAAATGCGCAGTTTCATCTGAAAACTGACCTTCCTTGCTCAGGCTTCAAACTGTCCCGAGTTTATACTCGTGGTCCGCGCGCACAAGCTTTGCGGCGGCGCTCGCGCCGATTTTAAATCCGAACTTTCCGGTTGATCACAAGTTGCCTTCTTGGCCGTCGCGAAGCCTTCGCCGTGACGGTCCCATCCGCTGCGGGCATCAGACCCGCCTCATGCGGGCGGGCTTCTAGACACTTCATTGCAGCTTGTCAATGAAGCTTGAAAACTGTGGAAATCCGGCCACGCCGCGGCCGTTTTCAGAGCTGCGGTCAGCGCCCGGCGCTGGCGAGCGCGCGTTTTTCACGCCGCCGCTGCACGGAGGAGGGAATGTTCATGCCCTCCCGGTACTTGGCGACGGTGCGCCGGGCGATGTCCACGCCACTTTCCTTGAGCATATCGACGATGGCGTCGTCGGAGAGCACGTGGACGGGCTTTTCCTCGTCGATCAACTGCTTGATGCGGTCGCGCACCGCTTCAGAGGAATGCGCGTCGCCACCGCCCGCCGAAGCGATCGAGGCAGTGAAGAAATAGCGCAGTTCGAAGACGCCGCGCGGCGTCAGCATGTATTTGTTCGCCGTGACCCGGCTCACAGTCGATTCGTGCATGCCGATGGCATCGGCCACCGTGCGCAGATTGAGCGGCTTGAGGT
>NZ_RZOI01000815.1:0-2517 GCF_004022645.1 Mesorhizobium sp. M4A.F.Ca.ET.020.02.1.1
ATGGTGGCCGACAAGGCGAGCCGTCTCGGACGGTTCCGGCACGCCGTCCAGCGTGTCGTGCTGCTCGGGGGCGATGCGTTCGAAGATCATGCCGTCGCTGTCTGCCGCTTCTCGGCCGGCGTTATCGTCTCCAGCGCCGCGAAGACGGCGGCGGTGACGACATTCTCAACCGTCTCTGGGTCGGCGGAGGCGTCGACGACTATGCAACGCTCTGGCTCGGCCTCGGCGATGGCGAGAAAGGCCTCGCGCCGGCGGCGATGGATATCGAGCGTTTCCTTCTCGAAGCGGTCGGGGCCGTCATTGGCGCCGCGGCGGGCGGTGGCGCGCCGCAGGCCCTCGATGGGATCGATGTCGAAGATCAGCGTCATGTCGGGCACCATGCCGTTGATGGCGACCTCTTCCAGCGTCGCCATGAAGGCTGGATCGAGACCACCAGTGACGCCCTGGTAGACACGCGAGGAATCGATGAAGCGGTCGCAGAGCACGATCGACCCGCGCTCGACCGCCGGCCGGATGACCTGCTCGACATGGTCGGAACGGGCGGCGGCGAACAGCAGCGCCTCCATCTTGGGGCCGAAGGGCTCGGCGGCGCCGGAAAGCAGCACATGCCGCACCGCCTCGGCGCCCGGCGAGCCGCCGGGCTCGCGGGTGACGAGGACGTCATATTTCTTGGCGCGCATCCGCTTTGCCAGCCGCTCGATCTGCGTCGACTTGCCTGCCCCCTCGCCGCCTTCGAAGGTGATGAAAAATCCGCTCGTCACCGGAAAAAGCCTCTGCCCATGCTGGACGCTGTCATAGCCCTCGTCCGATAAAAGGTCTATGCGCTAACGCAACCAGCCGACGGCCAGTTCCTTGGCGGCATCGAGCGCGCGCTGCGGCAGCGTGCCGACGCCGACCGTTTCGGCGGCGAAAAGCGGCGTCTCCTGGCTCAGCGTGTCGCCGATCCAGACGCGCAGCTTGCCCACCGGCTGCCCCTCCTCCACCGGCGCCGAGACCGGCCCATCATAGACGATTCTTGCGGTCAGCTTGTCGCGGTTGGCGATCGGCAGGAAAATATCGATCGGTCCTTTCGCCTTGAGCGCCACGCCGGATTTGGCGCCGCCGAACACTTGGGCCTCGCCGACCACCTCGTCCTTGGCAAAGATCTCGGTCTTCTGGAATGAGCGGACGCCCCAGTCGAGCAGCTTGCGCGCCTCCTCGGAGCGTTCGCGATCACTCGCCAGCCCGCTCATCGCGACGATGACGCGGGTACCGTTGTGGCTGACCGAGCCGACAATGCCGAAGCCAGCCGCCTCGCTCATGCCGGCGACGAAGCCATCGGCCTCGATGCCCATGGCCAATAGCGGGTTTCGATTCTTCTGGGTGATCTTGTTCCAGGTGAAATCCGCCTGGCCGTAGTAGCGATAGAAATCGGGGTAGTCGCGCCAGATATGCAGCGCCAGCTGCGCAAGCTCCCGAACCGTCGTCTGCTGGCCGTCTGCCGGCAGGCCGGTGGCGTTCACGAAGGTCGATTTCTGCAGGCCGAGTTCGCGGGCGCGCTCGGTCATCTGCACGGCGAAATTGGCCTCCGAGCCGGCCATGCCCTCGGCCAGCACGATGCAGCCGTCATTGGCGGCCTGCACCGTCACGCCTTGGATCAGGTCCTCGACGCGAACCGGCGATTTGAGCTTGGCGAACATGGTCGATGTGCCGGACGGCGCGCCGCCGGTGCGCCAGGCGTTCTCGCTGACCAGGAACGTGTCGTTGATCGTCATGCGGCCGGACTTGATGGCGTTGAAGACCACTTCCATCGTCATCAGCTTGGCCATCGAGGCCGGCGGGATGGGCTTGTCGGCATCCTTGGCGAACAGCACGGTGCCGGTGTCGGCATCGATCATGAAGGCTTGCGCCGCCTTGGTTTCGAAAAGCTGTGCGTTGGCCGGGATCAGGGAAAGCAGCAACAGGCAAAGCCCAGCGAGGGGCGGAAAAAGGCGAAACTGCATAAGGGCTCGACCCGTTAGCCGGTATTGGCAGGGGCAAAGCTATCAGGCTTTTTTCCGGCGGATCAACCGTGCGATCGAAATAGATCAGTCGCGCACGACAAGCGCGTCCGGCGCGCCGTGCGACCAGGCCGCCTTCAGCACGTCATCGACGCTGCCATGGCCGTCCGGATAGACGTTGACCGCATACCAGTCGTTGCCATCGAGCTCGGTGCGCTGGATTTCGGTCCTGCCGAAAGGCTTGAGCGCCGCCGCCACGCGTTTTGCCTCGGCCGCATCATCGAAGGAGCCGGCGGCGACATAGTCGGCGGCGGCCGGCGATGTCGAATTGGATCTCTTCCACGATTGCAGAATGTCCGAGGGCGACATGCCCGCACCGTCGAAGGCGGCGAAGACGTCGGCGCGTCCGACGCGCTCGTCGGCATAGGAGAGCGAGGCCATGGCGAAGGGCGAATTCGGCGGCAAATTGATCTCCGGCCGCTCCGGCACGATCGGTCCAAAATCTGGCAGTATGACATCGCTGGCGCCCTGCGCCGAC
>NZ_RZOI01000816.1:0-2515 GCF_004022645.1 Mesorhizobium sp. M4A.F.Ca.ET.020.02.1.1
CAACGCCCGCGATCTGTCCGCCGCCGATCTTGGCGGCCTCGCTCCCGATTTCGTCGTCTGCGATGTCAGCTTCATCTCGCTGAGGTTGGCGCTACCACCGGCGCTCGCCTTGGCCGCAGCCGGCGCCAGAGCGCTGCTGCTTGTAAAGCCGCAATTCGAGGCCGGCCGCGAAGCAATCGGCAAGGGTGGCCTGCTCAAGGATCCAGCCGATGCCGAGCGCGTTGCCAGCCTGGTTGGCGATTGGCTTGGCGGCATTCCCGGCTGGCGCGTGCTGGGGCTGCATCCCTCGCCGATCGAGGGCGGCGACGGCAATCGCGAATTCCTGCTTGGCGCGATCAAGGATGGCGGGACGTGAGCGCGCGCTTCAGCATTGCCAGGCTTGGCTCGCAGGGCGACGGCATTGCCGAGACGGAGAGCGGTGAGGTTTTTGTCCCCTTCACGCTGCCGGGCGAGACCGTCACGGCGGCTCGCGAGAGGGATCGCGCCACGCTGATGTCGGTGCTGGCAGCATCGCCGCTCCGCGTCGATCCTGCCTGCCGGCATTTCACCGAATGCGGCGGCTGCGCGCTTCAGCACTTCGAGGCCGAAGCCTATCGGCAATGGAAGCGCGACAGGGTCACGCAGGCGCTGAAGGCGAAGGGCATTGCCTGCGAGGTCGATGCACTGGTGGCTTGCGCGCCCGAGACTCGCCGTCGGGTCGTCTTCAGCGCCAGACGCACCGAGGCCGGCATGCTGTTTGGCTTCGTGCGCGCGCTCTCCTCGGAGATCATCCCGATCGAGGAATGCCCGATCTCGCTGCCGGCGATCGTTTCCGCGCTCGATCGCCTGCGAAGGCTGGCCGGGCTGGTCGCAGCCACGCCAAAACCCTTCCACATGACCGTCACCGTGACCGCTTCCGGCCTCGATGTCGCGGTTCAGGATGCCGGCAAGCTCGGCGAGAACCAGCGCCGCATCGCGTCGAACTTCGTTCTTGCCGAGGGATTGGCCAGGCTTTCCGTCGACGGCGAGATCGTCGTCGAGCCGAGGAAGCCGGTCGTGCAGTTCGGGGGTGTGCCTGTCGCCGTGCCGCCGGGCGCCTTCCTGCAGGCGACCGAAGCGGCCGAGCAGGCCATGGCCGGCCTCGTCGGCGAGCACCTTTCCCGTGCGAAAAGGCTCGCCGACCTGTTCGCCGGCTGCGGCAGCTTCGCGCTGCGCCTGGCCGCCAAGTCGGAGGTCCATGCCGTCGAAGGCGATGCGCCGGCGCTTGCCGCGCTCGACCGCGCCTTCCGCTTCGCCAGCGGCCTGAAGCGGGTGACCAGCGAGCGCCGCGACCTGTTCCGGCGGCCGCTGACTTTCAAGGAGCTGAATGCCTTCGACGGCCTGGTCTTCGATCCGCCGCGCGCGGGAGCCGAGGATCAGTCGAAGCAGATCGCCCGCTCGGACGTGCCGCTGGTGGCCGCCGTATCCTGTAACCCGGTGACGCTGGCGCGGGATCTGCGCATCCTGATCGACGGCGGCTACACGCTGAAGAGCGTGACGCCGATCGACCAGTTCCTGTGGTCGCCGCATGTCGAGGCCGTCGCGCTGCTGGAGAAGCCGAAGCGAAGGCGGTAATCGCTCAAACCCTGGTGCCGCCCACCGTCATCTGGTTCATCCTCAGATGCGGCTGGCCGACACCCACCGGCACGCCTTGTCCGGCCTTGCCGCACATGCCGATGCCGTTGTCGAGCTTCATGTCGTTGCCGACCATGGTGACGCGGTGCATGGCGTCCGGCCCGTTGCCGATCAGCATCGCGCCCTTGATCGGCTGCGTTACCTTGCCGTCCTCGATCATGTACGCCTCGGTGCAGCCGAACACGAATTTGCCCGACGTGATGTCGACCTGGCCGCCGCCGAAGGAGACGGCATAGATGCCGTTCTTGACCGAGGCGATGATCTCTTCCGGCTGCATTTCGCCGGCGGTCATGTAGGTGTTGGTCATGCGCGGCATCGGCTGGTGCGCATAGCCTTCGCGCCTTCCATTGCCGGTCGCCTTCATGCCCATCAGCCGCGCGTTCTGGCGATCCTGCATGTAGCCGACCAGCTTGCCGTCCTCGATCAGCACGTTGCGCGCCGAGGGCGTGCCCTCGTCGTCGACGGTCAGCGAGCCGCGCCGTTCGGGTAGCGTGCCGTCGTCGACGACGGTGACGCCTTTCGCCGCCACCTGCTGGCCCATCAGCCCGGCGAAGGCAGAAGTCTTCTTGCGGTTGAAGTCGCCCTCCAGTCCGTGGCCGACGGCTTCGTGCAGCATGACGCCAGGCCAGCCGCTGGACAGCACGATGTCGAATGTGCCGGCCGGCGCCGGCACGGCCTCTAGATTGACCAGCGCCTGGCGCAACGCCTCCTTGGCGGCGTGCTTCCAGCTCTCCTCGACCAGGAATTCGCCAAAACTCTTGCGGCCGCCCATGCCGTAGGAGCCGCTCTCCTGGCGGTCGCCGCTGCCGACCACGACCGCGACGTTGATCCTGACCAGCGGGCGGATCTCGCGCACCCTCTG
>NZ_RZOI01000817.1:0-2505 GCF_004022645.1 Mesorhizobium sp. M4A.F.Ca.ET.020.02.1.1
GCCCGGCTTGTGGCGCAGCGTCAGCACGATGGCGCCGATCATGGCGACAAGCAGCACGAGGCCGGCGATCTGGAAGTAGTAGAGGTAGTCCGTGTAGAGGATATCGCCGAGCGCGGCCGTGTTGGTGCGCTGGGCGAGATCCGGGATGGGCTTGGCCACTGTCGAGGCCAGCTGCGGCGCGAAAGTGTAGCCGCCGAGCACGACAATCAGTTCCGCCGCCAGGATCAGCCCGACCAGCGCGCCGATCGGGGCGTATTGCAGCGCGCCTTCCTTCATCTCGGCGAAGTCGACGTCGAGCATCATGACGACGAACAGGAACAGCACCATCACGGCGCCGACATAGACGACGAGCAGGATCATCGCCAGGAACTCGGCGCCGGTCAGCATGAACAGGCCGGCGGCATTGAAGAAGGTCAGGATCAGGAACAGCACCGAATGCACAGGGTTGCGCGACGAAATGACCATGAAGGCCGACGCCACCGCGACAAAGGCGAAGAGGTAGAAGAAAGCCGCCTCTAGTCCACTCAGCATGGGGATCCCCCGGGTTCCTGTCCGAACAGGACGTTCGTCCTGTTCGCTCTTTCTGGCTTCGTACCGCCTCCGGTGCCGAAGCCGCGTTGTCCTTAAACGAGGCCCCTCGCCCCGTCCATGCGTCAAATGTCAGCGGTAGGGCGCGTCCAGAGCGATGTTGCGCGCCAGTTCGCGTTCCCAGCGATCGCCGTTCGCGAGCAGCTTTTCCTTGTTGTAGTAAAGCTCCTCGCGCGTCTCGGTCGCGAATTCGAAATTCGGCCCCTCGACGATGGCGTCGACCGGGCAGGCCTCCTGGCAGAAGCCGCAATAGATGCACTTCACCATGTCGATGTCGTAGCGCACGGTGCGGCGCGTGCCGTCGTTGCGGCGCGGGCCGGCCTCGATGGTGATCGCCTGCGCCGGGCAGATCGCCTCGCACAGCTTGCAGGCGATGCAGCGCTCTTCGCCATTGGGGTAGCGGCGCAGCGCATGCTCGCCGCGGAAGCGGGGGCTGATCGGCCCCTTCTCGTGCGGATAGTTGATCGTCTCCTTCGGCGCGAAGAACTGGCGCATCGACAGGAAGAAGGCGCTGACGAAATCCTTCAGCAGCAGCGCCTTTGCGGCTTGGGAAAGAGCGGACATTACGCAAACCCCGTGAGCTTGAGGAAGGCTGCGGTGGCGATGACCATGAACAGCGAGATCGGCAGGAAGACCTTCCAACCTAGCCGCATCAGCTGGTCATAGCGGTAGCGCGGCACGAACGCCTTCACCATGGAAATGCCGAAGAACACCAGGCAGACCTTGAGCACGAACCAGATCAGCCCCGGCACCCAGGTGAAGGGCGCGAAGTCGAAGGGCGGCAGCCAGCCGCCGAGGAACAGGATGGTCGCCAGCGCGCACATCAGGACGATGGCGACATACTCGCCAAGGAAGAAGAGCAAGAACGGCGTCGACGAGTATTCGACCATGTGGCCGGCGACCAGTTCCGATTCGGCCTCCACCAGATCGAAAGGCGGGCGGTTCGTCTCGGCCAGCGCCGAGATGAAGAAAATGACGAACATCGGGAACAGCGACAGCCAGTGCCAGTCGAGGAAGGTGTTGGGCAGGCCGAGCCGGGTGCCGAGCCCATCGTGCTGCGACATGACGATGTCGGACAGGTTGAGCGAGCCGACGCACAAGAGCACGGTGACGATGACGAAGCCGATCGAGACTTCGTAGGACACCATCTGCGCGGCCGACCTCAGCGCGCCGAGGAACGGATATTTCGAGTTCGACGCCCAGCCGCCCATGATCACGCCATAGACCTCGAGCGAGGAGATGGCGAAGACATAGAGGATACCGACATTGACGTTGGCGATCGCCCAGCCCTGGTTGACCGGAATGACCGCCCAGGCCGAGATCGCCAGCACCGCCGACACCAGCGGCGCCAGCAGGAAGACGCCCTTGTTGGCGCCGGACGGGATCACCGGCTCCTTGAAGACGAACTTCAACAGGTCGGCGAAAGCCTGCAGCGTGCCCCAGGGGCCAACCACGTTCGGTCCGCGGCGCAGTTGCACCGCCGCCCAGATCTTGCGGTCGGCGTAGAGAATGTAGGCGACGAAGACCAAGAGCACGACGATCAGCACGACCGACTTCAGCAGGATGATCAGCGCCGGCAGCACGTAGAAGGAGAAGAAGGTTTCCATGCTTATTCCGCCGCCTGCTTGAAGCCGCTCTTGGCCAGCGCCGAGCATTCGGCCATCACGGCAGAGGCCCGCGCGATCGGGTTGGTCAGGTAGAAGTCCTTCACCGGCGAGGTGAAGGTGCCCTTGTTCAGCCGGCCACCGAGCTTCGCCGCCCTGGCGACGTCATCGGCGCTGCCGGCCAGAACCTGGTCGATGCGGGCAAGATGCGGATATTCGCCATAGAGCTTGGCGCGCAGTTGCGGCAGCGAGTCGAAAGGCAGCTTCTTGCCGAGCACATCAGACAATGCCCTGAGGATCGCCCAGTCCTGTC
>NZ_RZOI01000818.1:0-2503 GCF_004022645.1 Mesorhizobium sp. M4A.F.Ca.ET.020.02.1.1
GTCGAGGCCGGTCTCCTTCAAGAGCTCGACCGAGGCGGCCGCCGTGCAGGGCGCCAGATCGAGCTGGTTGTAGACGATATTGCCGATCGAGGCCGGATGCATGCCCTCGACGTCTTTCAGCGGATGCACCGCCGCCTGCAGCGTCTTGATCGGGATGTGCACCGGCACCGGCCGCTGGATGATGATGCCGGTGACGCGTGGATCGGCATTGAGGCCGTGGATCGCGGCCTCCAGTTCGCCGGCGGTGATGTCGGCGGCAAAGCGCCGCTCTTCGAAGCCGATGCCGGCCAGTTCCGCCTTGGCGCGCTGGTTGCGCACATAGACATCGACTGCGGCGGTGTCGCCGACGGTGATCGACACCAGCTTTGGCGGAAACCCCTCGGCTGTGGCGATCGCGGCGTCCTCGCGCACGGAGGCGATGATGCGCTGGGCCACCGGCCCACCCTTGAGATAGCGGCTGTCGTCGGACCGGGACATGGCTGACCTTTGGCGTCGGGAATTGTGCGCTGCAATAGCAGAGGCCGTCCGGGAAATCAGCCTCCGAAAACGAAACGCTCTGCCTTCAGCGCGACGCGTTTTGCCTCGAAAGGCGAAAGGGCAGCGCGGTTTCCCGTGCTGCCCTTTCGTGACCGGCCGCATCCCCACACGGCCCGTCCCCCGTTAACTCGTTGCCAGTCTAAGCACGTCTCCCGAATATGCGCTATGGCTTGGGAGCAACAGCTGGCGCCAAAATTAGTCGGCGCTGCCTGACCGATAGATTCGCAGTCCCTATATCACCACCACCGTCGTTCCGACATTGACGCGCTCGTAGAGGTCGACGACGTCCTCGTTGCGCATGCGGATGCAGCCGGAAGATACGGCGCCGCCGATCGTCCATGGCTGGTTGGTGCCATGGATGCGGTATTCCGTCGTGCCGAGATAAAGCGCACGGGCGCCCAGCGGGTTCTCCTCGCCGCCGGCCAGATAGGTCGGCAGATAGCGGCCCTTGGCGGCCTCGCGCTTGATCATCACCGCCGGCGGGCGCCAGTCCGGCCAGACGCGCTTGTCGGTGATCTTGTGCGTGCCCGACCATTCGAAGCCCGGCTTGCCGGTGCCGACGCCGTAGCGCCGCGCCTTGCCGTCCTTCTCGACCAGATAGAGGAAATTCTGGTGCGTATCGATGACGATGGTGCCTGGTTTCTGCGGCCCGTCGAACGCGACTTCCTGCGGCAGGTAGATCGGGTTGATCTGCGGCCGCATCGCCGTGCGCCGGGCCGGCTGCTGCACCGCCGCCGTGCGCTGCTGGTCGGGCTGGACCTGCAGATAGCGCCGCTGCGGCTGCTGCACCATCTGGCGGGTCTGCCGCACGATACCAGGCGCGCGGCCAAGCTGCAGCACCCAGGGCGCCGAAAGGTCGGGGCTCACCATCACCGGCGGCCGGTCGGCATAGCGGTCATCGGCATTGGAGGCGGTGGCGCCGGCGGCAAGAACCGCCGCGGCACCCAGCAGGGAAACCAACGTTGTCTTCATCGGAACGCACCTTGATCGTCGAACGGACGGAGGCACGAAACCGCCCCCGGTTGCGCGATCCTTGGCGCGAAGCGGCAACCGAAACATGAATCGGAATGCGTAAAATGCCGATGTGTCAGTAAACCTTTTGGTGTGGTTACCGGCCGGTTCAGGAATCTGGTAAAGCCACGGTAAAACAGGCGCCGAGGCGCATTAACGAACGGATTTCTGGCAATGGGAACTGAAAATGCCGGCCTGCTCGACGGCCCTGACGGCAAGGCGCGCTGCTTCTGGCATGGCAATCTGCCGGACTATCTGCACTACCACGACCATGAGTGGGGCCGGCCGGTGGTGGACGACCGGCGGCTGTTCGAGAAGATCTGCCTCGAAGGCTTCCAGTCCGGCCTTTCCTGGCTGACCATCCTGCGCAAGCGCGAGAATTTCCGCGAGGCCTTCGCTGGCTTCGACTTCGACAAGGTGGCTCAGTTCACCGACAAGGATGTCGAGCGCCTGCTCGGCAATGCCGGCATCATCCGCCATCGCGGCAAGATCGTCTCGACCATCAACAACGCCAAACGGGCGCGCGAAATGGTTGATGAGTTCGGCTCGCTGGCGGCCTGGTTCTGGAAGTTCGAGCCGGGCGCGGGCGAGCGCCCGGAGATCGTCGACCTTGCCCATCTGCGCGCCAATCCGACGACGGCGGTCTCGGTCCGCATCTCGAAGGAGCTGAAGAAGCGGGGCTGGAGCTTCGTCGGCCCGACCACCGTCTACGCCTTCATGCAGGCGATGGGCCTTGTCAACGACCATCTCGAAGGATGCGTCTGCCGCAACGCAGTGGAAGCGGAGCGGAAGAGGTTCAAACGGCCGAGGTAGGACCTTCCTTCTCCCCGTTCCACGGGGAGAAGGTGCCCGAAGGGCGGATGAGGGGCAGCGCCCGCCTGCGAGACTAGATGCCGCTGGCGCCGGTGAGGAACAGGCCGGCGACGATCGCCGCCAGCGCGGCGAAAGCCGGATA
>NZ_RZOI01000819.1:0-2502 GCF_004022645.1 Mesorhizobium sp. M4A.F.Ca.ET.020.02.1.1
GTCTTGTGCAGCATCGTCTGCAGCCGCATCAATTCGTCCTGCATCTCGCGGCGGATCAGCGGATCGAGCGCCGAGAACGGCTCGTCGAGGAACCAGATCTCCGGCTTGGTGGCGAGGCTGCGCGCGATGCCGACGCGCTGCTGCTGGCCGCCGGAAAGTTCGCGCGGATAGAAATGCTCGCGCCCGCGCAGGCCGACGAGCTCGATCACCTCGCGGGCGCGGCCCTCTCGCGTCGCCCGGTCCTGCCCCTGGATGCTCAAGGGAAAGGCGATATTGTCGAGCACGTTGAGATGCGGCAGCAGCGCGAAATTCTGGAACACCATGCCCATGCGGTGACGCCTGAGCTCGATCAGCGCCGCATCGGAGATTTTCAGCAGGTCCTTGCCTTCGAACTCGACCTTGCCGTGGCTCGGCTCGACCAGCCGCGACATGCAGCGCACCAGCGTCGACTTGCCTGAGCCGGACAGCCCCATGATAATGAAGATCTCGCCCTGGCGGATCTCGAGGTCGACGGCGCGGACCGCGCCGACCAGTCCCGCCGCCGCTATGTCGGTGAGGCTCGCCTTGCCGGCGCGCTCGCGGATGAAGCTCGCGGCATTGGCGCCGAACAGCTTCCAGACATTGCGGCAGGCAAGTTTTATCGGGCGCGCATCCCTGGGCGCGCCGGCGGCCTGCGGATCAGTCGCGTTGCTCATGCATTCGTCCTTCTGGAACGGGCAGTAGAGACCCGGCCATGCCCGGCCGGGTCTCGCAGTTTCCAGTCGGAACGGTCATTGCGCCCAGGCCTTCCAGTCGGCTTCGTGGGCAGCGATCCAGGCGGCGGCGACCTCTTCCGGCGACTTGCCGTTGAGGTCGATGTCGCCGCTCATCTTGTTGAGCTCGTCGGTGTCGATCGTATAGGCCTTGGCCACCTTGTAGGCGACCGGCCATTTCTCCTTCATGCCGCCCCAGGCATATTTCCAGATCTCGCCATGCGGCTTGCCGCAGTCATATTTGGCGTCCGGGTTGGTGCCCCATTTCGGGTCGGTGTAGCACTCCGGCGTGTATTCGGGGAATTGCACCCACTCGCCCTTGTACTTGGCCGGCGCCCAGTGCGGCGAATAGATCCACAGCATCATCGGCGCCTTGCGCTGATAGGCGGACTCGAGCTCGGCGAACATTGCCGCGTCGGTGCCGGCAGGATGACGGTGAAGGGCAGCTTCAGCGCCTCGACGCGCTCGTCGTCAAACCCTTCCCAGGTCACCGGGCCGCCCAGGTAGCGGCCCTTCGGCGTTGTCTCGGCCGTCGAGAAGGCTTCGGCGCATTTCGGGTCCTTCAGCGCTTCCCAGTTGGGCAGGCCCGGGCACTTTTCCTTCATGTATTCCGGAAACCACCATTCTTCCTTGGCCTTCGGGCCGAGCTTGCCCAGCCGTTCGGTCTGGCCGGTGGCGTCGGAAGCCTTCATGGCTTCGCCGGCGGTCGTGTCCCAGAATTCGAGGCCGACATCGAGGTCGCCATTGGTGAGGCCGGTGGTCAGGCTGGAGAGGTAATCTGCGGTCGGATATTCGACCGTGTAACCGAGCTTTTCGAGGATGCCGCCAAGAATCTTGGCGTTGAGGTTGACGCTGGTCCAGTCGAACAGGGCGATCTTGATCGGATCGCTGGATTCAGGCGCGGCCGCTTGCGCTGCCGGCGTCAGTGCGCTTGCCAGGGCAAGCGTTAGGGCTCCCATTGATGCTGTCGAAATCATGCTCCGAAGTGACATGCTTGTTCTCCTGTCAAGCTCTGGTGAGGATTATCGGTCGTTCCCTTCTTCTGGTCTTTTTATGATTGTGTTGGAAAAGCCGGTCGCTGCGCAAGCGCCCATCCGGCACTAAAGCCGGCGCGAAAGGTGAAATGATGCCAGGATGAAGGTGCCGTGCGAAGCGAGGCCGCGTCATGGCCGCCCGTCGATGGCTGCCGGGGCAGTCATCCGCGGTTCGATCGCCGCCAGCGCGGCGCTCTTGAGCATGCGAGCCATCAGGGTCCCATGATCCAGGCCTGGCGCGTCATGCGGCGAGCCGAAGCCGTTTCATAGGATGAAATTATATATACCAAGGTTCATGTCGCGCAACGCACAAACGCACTGAGCGATGCGCAATCCGACAGCCTCAGGACATGATCAGGCCGCCATCGACATTGATGGTCTGACCGGTGATGTAGGCCGCATCGTCGCTGGCGAGGAAGCTGACCAGCCCGGAGACGTCCTCGCCGCTGCCGGCACGGCCCATCGGGATGTTCTTCACCCACTCCGCCATCAACTCGCCCGGCTTGTAGTCGCCGAGCAGCTTGCCCCAGGCGGTGTCGTTATAGGCCCACATGTCGGTGTCGATGATGCCGGGGCAGATGGCGTTGACGGTGATCTTCTCCTTGGCCACTTCCTTGGCGAGGCTCTGGGTGATGCCGACGACGCCGAATTTCGAGGCCGCATAGTGCGGCGTGTAGATAAAACCCTGCCGCGCCTGGCCCGAAGCGGTGCTGATC
>NZ_RZOI01000081.1:0-13959 GCF_004022645.1 Mesorhizobium sp. M4A.F.Ca.ET.020.02.1.1
GCAATTCGCCGAGCTTGACCAGCCGCGTCGTGGTCTCCGATTTCTCGTGCAGCTCGCGATTGAGGACCGCCAGCTGGTCGGCGCGCTCGTTGACGACCCCTTCGGCGCGGCGCAGCTCGCTGATGTCGTTCAGCGTCAGCACCAGGCCGCCCTCCGACCGGCTCAGCGGGCTGCAACTGGCGATGACAGGCAATTGCGAGCCGTCCGACATGGTCAGCCGGACTTCGCCCTGGTGCTGGCGTCCGGTGGCCAAAGCCATCTCGACGGGCGACGTTCCGCTGGCGAAGTCGCCGCCTCTCGGGTCTTGCAGCTTCAGCGCCGCGTCCCATTGCAGGCCGACGATCTTGTCGGCGCGCCGGCCGATCATCGTCGTGGCCGCGGGATTGACGCTGGCGATGCGGCCGTCGCCGTCGAGCACCGCGATGCCCTCGGCCGCCGTCTCGACGATGTCCTCGATATGCGCCCGCGCCGACGCGAGCTGGTCGGCCATCGTGTTGAAGCCGTCGGCCAGTTGTCCGAATTCGTCCTTGCGGTCGTGGCGGATGCGCGTCAAGACGTCGCCCTGCGCCAGCGCCTGCATGCCGTTCATCATGTCCGAGAGGCCGGCGCCGAAACGGCGGAGCAGCACCCAGGCGAAGCCAGCCGCGACCAGCATGGCGGCGGCGGTGCTGAGGCCGACCATCCACAGCAGGCTGTTGGTGCGCTGCTCGGCGGCATGCAGCACCGCATCATATTCCAGCAGCACGGCGCCGACGATCGTGTCCTCGCCCTGTTCTATCGGAACGGCCAGGATGGCGTTCACTTCCTCCGGGTCGATGAACTTGCGCGGGACGCCGTCCTGCAGCGTCCGGCCGACCTCGTTGCCGGGGTCGTGGTCGAATTTTTCGCCGGCCTTGTGCTCCTCGTCGGCGGCATGGGCGACGATTACCTTGTTGCGGTCGACGACGATGAAATCCCGCTGCGAGCGCCGGTGCTGCTGCTCCAGGAACTGCTTGAGCACCTCGGGCTGCTCGAGCAGCGAAGGCGTCCCCGCGGACGGTTCGAAGACTATGGTGTCGGCCAGCTCGCGCGCGACATTGGTCGCCTCGGTCAGCCCGAGATATTTGGTCGCCGCCATCTGCGTGAAGACCGCGACGCCGCCGACCAATCCGATCAGCGCCGCGGCGCCGACCATGCTCAGGATGATCTGGCTCCTAATGCGCACGGCAAGGCCCTGCCGGTGACGGCGCTTTTTTGTTCGCGGATTGAGGTCGATCTCTCATCCATGACCTTTTATTACCAATTGCTTATCAACGTGCTAACGGTGGCCCGCTCGGAGGTTGTCCCGCCAAGGCATTGGGCGGGCGCCTGCTTTCTTCGAAAGCAGCGGCTGGATTGCCTCAGATTGCGGTTCAGACATGCACGGTGCCATGCGAAAGCTCGCCTTCCTCGCTGTTGACCAGGAAGGCGGCGGCGAGCAGGCCGACATAGAACAGCGCCACAATGGACGCGACAACGATGCCGGGCACCGGGCCGAGCGCGGCCACCCGCATCGCGTCGAGGAACGAGGCGCCGAAGCCGATCGGCGAGCCTTCGCGCTGCAGGCTGGGCGTCGTGATCTTCAGAACCCAGGCCAGCATCAGGATCGTGTACATGAAGATGTAGTTGCGGCGCAGCCGGCGGACCAGCGCCGCGCGCTGCGAGATCAGGAAGCGCGGCGAGCGCAGGCCTTCGCCGACGATCGCCAGCCAGTTGGAGGCGAAGTCGGGCTGCGGCGAGAAGATCTGCGCGAAATAATAGCGCTCGAACTGGCGCACCCGCGCGCGGTAGACGTCGAAGAAGCGGTAGCGCCGCGCTTCGATCCACAAGAGCAGCGTGATCAGCAGCATGGCGAACAGCAGCACGCCGTGATGCGAGCTCGGCGTCGACAGCGAGACCGAAAGCATGGCGGCGGCGACGGTGATCGCCCAGTTGCTCGTCCGGTCGAGCCGGTCGCGCCAGCCGGCCATGCGGGCGATCTCGGCGCGGTGGAAATGCGACATGGTCGTCGCCAGTTCGGAGGAGGTGAGCTTCAGCGCGAACGCATCCGAGGCCCGCGGCGCTGCCGCCGCCTCGACGGGCTTGATGGTCTCGACCTTGGACATCCCCTTGCCATCCAAATGCAATGGCCGGCGGAAATGGCCGGCCATCACCCCGATGGCATCAACGCGCGGCGGGCCGAAACGTTCCCTCCGGCCTGCCCCTGGCCTGGCGCGTTCACGCCTCCAGCCAGACGCGCTCTGCCACGCGATGGTCGCTGAGCAGGAAGTTGGGATTTGGGGTGAAGCCCTTGACCTCCGCGCGCGCCGCGTCGACCCAGCTGGCGAAGGCAGGGATGATAGTGGGGCAGGTATCATGGATCGTCTGCTGCAGCTCGAAATAGACCTCGCGGCGCTTGGCCGGATCGGCGAACGAGCGCGACTCGGCGAGCTTGCGGTCGAAATCCTCGTTCTTCCAGTGGGTCTCGTTCCACGGCGCGCCTGACGCATAGACCGAGGAGAACATCATGCTGGCCGACGGCCGTCCGGCCCAGAAGGACGCGACCCAGGGCTTCTTCATCCACACCTCCGCCCAATAGCCGTCGTCGGGCTCGCGCTTGACGCCGACGGTGATGCCGGCGGGCTTGGCCGACTGGGCGAAGAGCTCGGCCGTGCTGACCGCCTGCTCGAACGCCACCGGGGCGGCGTGCAGTTCGAGCGTCAGCTCGCTCTTGCCGGCCTTCTTGAGGTGGAAGCGAGCCTTGTCCGGATCGTAGGCGCGCTGTTCGATGTTCGGGTTGAAATTCGGATCGCTGGCGGCGATCGGATGGTCGTTGCCGACGCGGCCATAGCCGGCCATCAAAAGATCGACCATCTGCTTGCGGTCGAGCGCGTGCTTCAGCGCCAGCACGATGTCGGGGTTGTTGAACGGCTCCTTGGTCGCGTCCATCGGCAGCGAGAAATGCTGCTTGCCTTCGGTGACCACCAGATAGGCGCGGGGATCCTTCTTGAGCAGCGGCGCGATCTTGTAGTCGACGCCGTTGATGATGTGGACCGAGCCGCCCTGCAGCGCCGAGACGCGGGCCGTCATGTCGTTGATCACCACGGACTCGACCGTGTCGACATGGCCGCGGTCGCTTCTCCAGTAGGCTTCGTTGCGGCTGGCCGTCGCCCGCACGCCCGGCTGGAAGGCGGTGAGCTTGAACGGCCCGGTGCCGACCGGCTTCGCCCAGTCCGCGAAGCCCGCCGGGACCATGGCGAAATGCAGGTCCGACAGCACATAGTCCATGTCGGGATTGGGCGACTTGAGCAGAATCTCGACCTGCCTCGGCGAGGCCGCCCGCACATCGGCAATGTCGGCGACCAGGCCCTTCGCCTTCGACTTGGTCTTCTCGCCGAGATGCAGCCCGAGCGAATATTTGACGTCCTCGGCGTCGAAGGCCTTGCCGTTGTGGAACTGCACGCCGGGCCTCAGGTTGAGGATCCAGCGCTTGTTGCCGTCGCTGGTTTCCCAGCTTGCGGCCAGTTCCGGCGCCGGCTTGCCGTCGTCGCCGATCTCGACCAGCGTGTTGTAGACCTGGCGCGAGACATTGATGGAGAAGGTGCCGATCAGCTGCGTCGGATCGAACGTGTCGGCGGAGCTGCCGCCGTTGAGGCCCAGGCGCAGCACGCCGCCCTTGCGCGGCGCCTCGGCAAGGCCAGCACGTGGGAACGCCGCCGTGGCGAGCGCCGTGACGGCCGCGGTCTGCAGGAAGCGGCGGCGGTCCATGCCGCCCTGGATCAAGGACGTGATCTGATCGTGCATGTCATTCCCCCTTTGCTGGTTCAGTAGGCGCCGAGAACTTCATTCGGTATCAGCGGCCGCGGCGGCAGCCTTTGATCGAGAACCGCATTCAGCGTGTGCGCCCGGTCGCTGAAGCCTTTCTCTGCGAACAGATTCCAATGCTCCCAGGGATCTTCACGAAGATCGAAAAGCTCGCCCCATGCCGGCTGGTTGGGGTAGCGGGTGAACCGCCACTCCCTGGAAATGATCGACTGGTTGTAGAGGCATTGATCCCGGCGGGGATGGTATTCGGCGAACAGGAAATCACGCACGTCACTCGCCCGCCCGTCGATTAGCGGCGTGAGGTCGACGCCGTCGGAGGTAGGCGCCGGCAGGCCGAGCAGCGACGCGACCGTCGGGAACAGGTCGAGATGGCTGGTGAGTGCATCGAGGCTGGTGCCGGCGGGAATTCCCGGGCCGCACAGCACGAGCGGCACCTGCAGCAACTGGCGATAGGGTGGCGGCCCCTTGCGCAACAGTCCGTGGTCACCCAACAGTTCGCCGTGATCGGCAGTAAACAGGACATAGGTGTTCTCCAGCACGCCGGCGTCGGCCAGCGCCTCCAGCAGCCGCCCGACGGCATCGTCGATCATCTGGATCATGCCATGTGTGTGGGCGATCGCGGTGGCCAGCGTCGCGCCGGAAATAGCGTCGGTGCGCACCAGGAAACCCTGTTCGCGCGGCGGCTCGCCGCTGGCGATGTAAGGCTCCTTACGTGGATCGTCGCCTTCGCCGAGATAGGCCGGCATGCGCTCCAACTCGCCCGCTCGGATGGCCGGCCTCGGCATCCGCTCCGGCCGGAACAGGTCGCAATAGGGCCGGGGAGGAGAAAACGGGTGATGCGGGTCCGGAAACGAGACGAACAGGCCGAACGGCTCCGACCGTCTGCCCTGGCGTTCGATGAAGTCAATGGCCCGGTCAGCGATCCAGCTGGTGTAGTGCAGTTCCGGCGGCACCGCACTTTTCCACACTTCCTTCAGGTCGTCGGCCCGGCTCTCTCCGTCCGCTTCCGGCTCGTAGAGGTCCACCACCTCGGGATGGTTCCGCCTGAGCCAGGCCGCGTAGTGACCGGCGCGGGTGGATTCATTGGCCTCGCCCATGACGAGGTCGACGCCGTCGAAGCCGAAATAGGGGCCGTTCCAGTCCTCGCTGCCGGGCCTTTCCCAATAGGCGAGCGATTCCGGCATGTCGCGTTCGGCGGGCGCAAGCAGCGGCTGGAAGTGGAGCTTGCCGACGCCCCTGGTCGCGTATCCCGCACGCGCCAGCGCCTGCCACAGATTGGGCAGCCGCTCGTCGAGCGCCACGCCGTTGCGCCACAGGCCGTGGTGGCGCGGATAGAGCCCGGTCGCCATTGTCGCGCGGCTCGGCGAACAGATCTGGTTGGGGGTGAAGTGGCGGTGGAAGGTCGCGCCGCGCGCCGCTATGTGGTCGATGTTGATCGTGTGGGCAACGCGATTGCCAGTGACCGAGAGCGCGTCGTAGCGCATCTGATCGGCGCAGATGAAGATGAGGTTGGCTCGCTTCACGACGGCTCCGTCCGTTTCTGCCTGGCGCATAGCTAGGGCCGGAAACCGAGCGGAATCAAAGATCAAGATTTTCGTCCGGTATGTGCTAAACCTATACCGGGAGAAAGAGATGCGCTTTTCCGGACTTAGCGTTCGCCAGCTCGAGGCCTTCGAGGCAACGATGGTGGCCGGCTCGGTGTCGGGCGCAGCGGCGGCGCTCAACATATCGCAGCCGAGCGTCAGCCGCCTGCTGCAGGAACTGGAGATCGATACCGGGCTGAGCCTGTTCGACCGCTCGCACGGCCGGCTGGTGCCGACAGAGCAGGGCCTGCTGTTCTATGGCGAGGTCGGCAAGACCTTCCACGGCGCGCGCAACCTGATCATGGCCGCGCAGGAGATCCGCGAGCTGAAGCGCGGCGTCGTTCGCATCGGCACCCTGGCGGCGTTGTCCTTCCACATCGTGCCGGAAGCAATCCGGCAGTTGAGAACCCGTTTTCCGGAAGCGAGAACCACGATCGCGGTGCGCAGCTCGACGGAGATCGTCGCCTCCGTCGCCTCACGCCTGACCGACGTCGGGGTGGTGGACGCCGGCGTTTCCTTCCTGGACACCAGATGCGTGGCCACCTTCGAGCGCAACAGTGTGTGCGTGATGGATGAAACCCATCCGCTTGCCGGTCGCGAGCGGATCCGGCTCGAGGATTTCAAGCTCTATCCCTTCGTCTCGCTCGGCGAGCTCTATTTCCGGCGCAACCGCGACGGCGCCAAGCTGCTGGAAGCGACCGCCGCCAATACGGTCGCCGACATCTTCCAGTCTTTCCTGGCCTGCGCGCTAGTCAGGGGCAGTCCTTCGCTCGCGGTCGTCGATCCGTTCACAGCGGGCTTCTATTCCGAGTTCGGGCTGGTGCTGAAAGAGATCGATCTCGACATACCGTTTCGCACTTCGATCCTGGTCAATGACCGGTCAGCGACCGGAGCGGCGGCGGGCAAAGTCATCGAGGCAATGACGGACTTGATCGGCCCCGGCTGAACATGACTGGCCGCCGCTCGGCCTGCTGCCTATCTCTGCCCGGCGGCCTTCGGAAACGGCACGATTTCGGCCACGGGCCGCGCATACTGGGCCACCGTGATCGCCTCCACCAAGAGATCGAGCGCCGCAAGCGTCGTGTGGCTGGTCTCGTCATCGCCGCGCAGATAGTGGCCGGCCCGCTCGAGGTGCAGACGAGCGGCGGCAAAGTCGCTTTTCATTAGCTTCTCCTTATTGCCCGCCGTGTCGCGAAGATGCTCGAGTCGCTTTACCCGAATGCAAACATCCACAGCCGCATTTGAATCGAATTGTAGGAGCCTTTGTTCGCCCCCGCAAAGCGAGGGAAGGTGTCCGCAAAGCGGACGGAGAGGGGGCTTCGCGGGGCGCTGCCCCTCTCTGTCTCGACTTCGCCGGTCCGCCTCTCCCACACTGCCGTCGGGCGGGGAAGGATGTCTTGCGTGCAACCGAAGCTCTCGCCAAACCGTTATCGCCAGGCATAATTGAGGGGTGCAGAAATTGTCCTTCATACTCAGCCGGCGCTGGACGATCGCGCTTGCGGCGGCGGCGTTCCTTCCAATGACGGCAGTCGCCTTCGCCGCCGAAAAAAGCGGCATGTCCAGCGAAGGCATCTTCGTCCTGGAAGTGATCCTGCTGCTGCTTGTCGGCCGCGGCATCGGCGAATTGCTGGAGCGCATCGGTCAGCCGGCGGTGATGGGGCAGCTCATCGGCGGCATCCTGCTTGGTCCTTCCTTGCTCGGCTGGCTATGGCCGGCGGCGGAGCGGCTGGTCTTTACCGGGGACGCCGCGCAGAAATCGATGATCAATGCCATCGCCCAGCTCGGCGTGCTGATGCTTCTGCTTCTCACCGGCATGGAGACCGATCTCAGGCTGGTGCGCCGGGTCGGCCGCGCCTGCTTTTCCATCTCCGCCGCCGGCGTTGCGGTGCCTTTCATGCTCGGCTTCGTGGCGGCGCAGTTCATGCCGGAATCGCTGCTCGCCAGCGGCGGCGAGCGCCTCGTCGCTGGCCTGTTCCTCGGCACGGCGCTGTCGATCTCCTCGGTCAAGATCGTCGCAATGGTGGTGCGCGAGATGAACTTCATGCGCCGCGACCTCGGCCAGGTCATCGTCTCGTCGGCAATCATCGAGGACACGATCGGTTGGGTGATCATCGCGATTACCATCGGCATCGCTACGCATGGCCGCGTCGAGGTGAGCAGCCTTGCCTTCACGATACTAGGCGTCGCCGCCTTCATGGCCTTTTCATTCACGCTCGGCCGCCGCATCGTCTTCGACGCCATCCGCTGGACCAACGACACCTTCCACAGCGAATATGCCGTCGTCACCATCATCCTCGCCATCATGGGCGCCATGGCGCTGATCACCGACCTGATCGGCGTCCACACCGTGCTCGGCGCCTTTGTCGCCGGCATACTGGTCGGCGAGTCGCCGATCCTGTCGCGCCACATCGAGGGGCAGTTGCGTGGCGTCATCACCGCGCTGTTCATGCCGGTGTTCTTCGGCGTCGCTGGCCTCTCGGCCGACCTCACCGTGCTCGTCGACCCTCAGCTCGCGCTGCTCACGGTGGCGCTGGTGGCGATCGCCAGCATCGGCAAGTTCGGCGGCGCCTTCATCGGCGCGGAAGTCGCCGGCATGAGCCGTGCCGAGGGCATTGCCGTCGGTTGCGGCATGAACGCGCGCGGCTCGACCGAAGTCATCGTCGCCTCGATCGGCCTGTCGATAGGCGTGCTCTCGCACAACCTCTTCACCATGATCGTGACCATGGCCGTCATCACCACTTTGGCCATGCCGCCGACGCTACGCTGGGCGCTGGGGCGCCTGTCGATCGGCGAGTCGGAGAAGAAGCGGCTGGAGCGCGAGGAGGTCGACCAGCGCGGCTTCATCGCCAATCTGGAGCGGCTGCTTGTGGTCGTCGACGAGGGCGTGGTCGGCCGCTTCGCCGCCTACCTTGCCGGCGTGATCGGAGCCGGCAAGCCGATGACGGTGCTGCATGCCAGCGGCGAAAGCGAAGCCGAGCCCGACGAGGCGGCGCATCTGGACGAGATCGAGCGGGGCGCCGAGGAGGGCCGCGAGGCGGCGAAGGAAGCCGACGAGGAGCCGGTGCGCGTGGCGCCGCTGACCCGCCGCCGGCACGAGGTCCAGCTCTCCGCCGAGGCGGTCGCCAAGGAGGCGCGCAAGGGCTACGGCATGCTCCTCATCGGCCTCGGCCGCGGGGTGACTGCGAAAGGCGGATTCTCGCGCCGGCTGAACGAGGTTGCCGGCGCCTTCAACGGCTCGCTCTGCCTGGTGCTGAAGCCGACGGGCGCCGGGCGGCATATGCCGAGGCTAGGCCCCCAGTCAGGCCGGATCCTGGTGCCGGTCAACGGTACGTCGGTCGCCCGCCGTGGCGCCGAACTGGCACTTGCCATTGCCACTGTCACCGGCGCGCCGGTCAAGATGCTCTATGTTGCGCGGGTCGGCCGCGACGAACCGCGCGACACCGTCTCGCATCGCCGCAGGGAGGCTGTGCTGAAGGATATCGTCGCGCTTGCCGACCGCTATGGCGTCGAGATCGAGACTGCCATCCGCAGCAGGGCCGCCGCCGCCGATGCCATCGCCCGCCAGGCTGGCAGGAGCGTGGCATTGATTGTCATGGGCGTGGCGCGGCGGCCGGGCGACGAGCTCATCTTCGGCGAGACGACGAGCGGTGTGCTGCAGCACTGTCCGTGCCCGGTGTTGCTGATCTCCGATTCGCGGCAGCCCCGCGACGACGAGGACCGGGAGGCGGGGCGCTCCATCAGCGGTTGACAGGCCCAGCCCGCGTCCCGATTGTCGACGCCTTCATTCGCTTTACCCGATCGAAGGGACGACGCTGATGATGTCGGGATTTGCCGCCTGTTCCGGAACTGAGGCGCGAACCTTCAAAACGGCTATCGCTGGCTTTGAGGAACTACGATGAGCTTCAGCGTAAAACCCCTCGACGAAACAAGCTGGGCGGATTTCGCTGCGCTGGTCGAGCGCCACAATGGCGTTTGGGGCGGCTGCTGGTGCATGGCCTTCCATGCCAAGGGCAACGGCGCCGGCGGCAACCGCGCCGCCAAGCAGGCAAGGGTCCGGAACGGCAGCACGCATGCCGCGCTTGTCTTCGACGGCGCGGCCTGCGTTGGCTGGTGCCAATTCGGGCCGACCGGTGAACTGCCGCGCATCAAGCACCGGCGCGCCTATGAAGAAGGGCTGACAAACCTTCCGGACTGGCGCATCACCTGCTTCTTCATTGACAAGGCGCGTCGTGGCGAAGGCGTGGCCGCCGCCGCGCTGGCAGGTGCGCTCGGCGAAATCGCCCGCCTGGGCGGCGGCACGGTGGAAAGCTATCCCGAGGACGCGCAAGGCCGGAAGGTCGCCGGCGCCTTCCTGCACAATGGCACGCTCGCGATGTTCGAAAAGCAGGGCTTTCAGCGCGCCCGCCGGATCGGCAAGCACCGCTGGGTAGTTGAAAGGATGGTGGCGTCGGGCGCTTGAAGGCTTGGCTTCCGAAACAACCCGCTGAATCCATTTTAACATGAGTGTCTTCTAATATAAAATAACGCCCCCGAACGGCACGTGGCATTCGGCAGATGGCTGACCAGGAGCTGCAGTACCGGACTGCGACGCGCGACGACATCACGGCGATTTCGGCGCTGATGGCGCTGGCGATCGGCGAGCTGCAAAAACCCTTCCTGAATGATGCCCAGATCGAATCCAGCCGCGCCATCATGGGCCTGGACACGCAGCTTATCGACGACGGAACCTATTTTGTCGTCACCTGCGGAGGAGCGCTGGCGGGCTGCGGCGGCTGGAGCCGGCGCGCCACCCTTTATGGCGGCGACAGGACGCCGGGGCGCAGCGCGGCATTGCTCGATCCCGCCACCGACGCGGCGCGCGTCAGGGCGATGTACACGCATCCCGATTTCGTGCGGCGCGGCGTCGGCCGCCTCATCCTTTCGCTCTGCGAAAATGCGGCGAGGGCAGAGGGCTTTCGCCGTGTCGAGCTCGGCGCGACAATGGCTGGAGAGCCGCTCTACCGGGCCTGCGGCTACCAGCCGGGCGAGAGGATCCTTGACGATCGCGGCGGCGCGCCGGTGCCGATCCTGATGATGTGGAAGACGATTTGAGAAGGAGGGACTGGAATGGCTGCCTATCTCATTGCCGATGTCGACGTCACCGACGCCGCCATGTTTGATGAATACCGGCGCGAGGTTCCGGCGACGGAAGCGCGTCATGGCGGGCGGTACCTGGCGCGCGGCGGCGTGACCCGGGTGCTGGAGGGCGACTGGGAGCCGCACCGTCTGGTCATCATCGAATTCCCCGACATGGCAGCGCTGACCGCCTGGTACGACTCGCCTGAGTACGAGCGGCTGAAGCAGATCCGCTTCCGCTGCGCCAACACGCGCATCATCGCGACCGAGGGCGTGCCGCCGGCCTGACGCCTGCCACCGAACAGTGCGCGGCGGGTTCGTCGGCGCCGGCCTGCGTCAGGATATGTGGATCGCGGTCGGTCCTGCGCTCACTTGCCTTCGAAGAAGCTGTGGATCGCCGCGTCCAATGTCTCGATGAACAGGGCGTTGCGGGTGCTGCCGGCCCAGATCAGCGCATTGAGCCGCATCTCCTTGTTGAGGAAGTTCACCTGCCTGGTCGCCAGCAGATACTCCGCGACCTCGTAGTGCCGTCCCTTGATGGCCTCGATGAGCGCGCTGTTCCGTCCGGTCTTGTCGGCCAGATTGACGTCGGCGCCATGCTCGACCAGCAGCCTGACGACGTCGAGATGGCCGTTCCTCGCCGCTTCGATCAGCGCCGTCCTGCCGTAATAGTCGGCGCGCGCGTTGATATCGATCTGCGGATGTTTCACCAGCGCCTGGATGCATTCGAGGTGACCCTTGGCGGCGGCCAGGCTGAGCGGCGTGCTCTTCCATTTATTCCGGGAATTGACGTCGATCGCCGGATACGCGATCAGGGCTTCGAGAGCCGCCATGCGGGCATTGTGGGCGGCAAGGTGCAGCGCCGACCAGCCGCCTTCATCGGTCTGGTTGATGTCCGCCCCGGCCGCCAGCTCCGTGCGCACGGCCTCGGCGTCGCCTCTTTCGGCTGCGGCCAGCAGATCGGACCAACCCCTGGCGTCTTCGGCTTCCAAGCCTGCGGTCACTGCAATGTCCCCCGGAATCATGGGATCACGCCGACCCGCGCCGGCATGCATCGGCCCTTGGCGGAGTCTTTCATACTCGCCGGCGTCCGGCAATTGGATTTCACGCCAACGGACCGGCGATCCCGATGATCGGGACCGCCGGGCGCCTTTGAGGACTACGCCATCTGCAGCCGCTGCTGGCTCGGCTGCGGCGGGAAGGCAATCGCGATGCCGGCGGCCCCCAGCCCGACCAGCGCCGAGCCGATGAACAGCCAGGAATAGCTGGCATAGGCGTCATAGATCATGCCGCCGGCCAGCGGCCCGAACGCCATGCCGAGGCTGGACAGCATGGTGGCGGCGCCGAATACGGTGCCGATGATGCGCGGTCCGAAATATTCGCGCGCCAGCACCGCGTAGAGTGGCATGACGCCGCCATAGGTGGCGCCGAAGATGACGGCCAGCACATAGAACTGTTCGAGCCTGCCGACCGTGAGATAGGCGGCGATCACCGCGGCCTGGATGACGAGCCCGGTGATCAGCACCGGCTTGACGCCGAGACGGTCGCCGAGCACGCCGTAGAGCAGTCGGCCGCCGAGCCCGGCGAGCCCCTCGACGCTGTAAATCGAGACGGCGGCCATCGGTGCCACGCCGCAGGCCATGGCATAGCTCACCATGTGGAAGATCGGTCCCGAATGCGCCGCGCAGCAGGCGAAGAAGGTCATGCCCAGCACGAGGAATTGCGGCGAGCGCAGCGCCTGGCCGACGCTCAGGCCGGGATCATCCGTGACGGCCGCCGGCGTACCATCGGCTGCTGCGGCGGCGGCCGGCGGCTGGCGCACCAGGAAGGCCACAGGCAGAAGCAGCACCCAGGCCATGACGCCGATGTCAAACATGGCGGTGCGCCAGTCATAGGCGGTGATCAGCCAGCGCGCGAAGGGCGAGATGGTCATCGGCGCCACGCCCATGCCGGCCGATACCAGCGACACGGCGAGGCTGCGGTTGGTGTCGAACCAGGCGGTGGTGAGCGCGATCATCGGCGCGAAGAAGGCACTGGCCGCAAGCCCGACCAGGACGCCATAGGTGAGCTGGAAGACGATGAGCGAGCCGGTGCGGCTGGCCAGCACCAGCGCCAGCCCCAGCAGCAGCGCGCCGGCGAAGACGACGGGGCGGGCGCCGACGCGATCGTAGATGGTGCCCCAGGCGAAGCCGCCGAGACCCATCACCAGAAAATTCAGCGTCATCGCGCTCGATATGCCGGCGCGCGACCAGCCGGTGTCGAGCGACATCGGCTCGAGAAAGATCGCCAGCGAAAACATCGCGCCGATGGCGACGCAAGTCATCAGCGCGCCAGCCGCGACGATGACCCAACGATAGGAAAGCTTCATGTTCTTCTCCCATGCCGGAAGCTAGAGTTTGTCGACACAGCGCAACCGTTTTTCGAGCTTCGTCACGCCGTTTGCGACCCAAGGACGTTGGTGCCAGGGCCGATCCGACAATCCGGTTGCATTTTTTAATCAGATTTTTGGCACGGGTGATTTTTGCTGCCGCCTGAAAAGTTGCGTTGCTTCACAGCTCCTGTGCCCCACCGTCTTCTCTAGTGTCAGTAGCATGCAATACCCGACATTGACCGGAGGTTGGTCCCTTCTAGATGATTGACCAGTCAAACCAGGAGGACACCATGGAACTCTATCGCGGCCGGCTCATCGACCACATCCAGCTGGTGGTGCGCGACCTGAAGGCGAGCCGGCGTTTCTACGGCGCGGTGCTCGAGGTGCTGGGCATTCCGGTCGGCGGCGAGGCCGAGGATTATTTCTGGGCCGATGAACTCTTCGTCTCCAGCGTCGACAGCCGCGCCGCCCAGGGCGTGCTTACCGGCCGCCATCATCTTGCCTTCCAGGCCAAGGACCGCGCCATGGTCGACGCCTGGTACAAGGCGGGGTTTGCGGCCGGCGGCAAGGACAACGGCGCGCCTGGCGAGCGCCCTTACCACCCCGGCTACTACGCCGCCTTCCTGCTCGACCCTGACGGCAACAACATCGAGGCGGTGTTCCATGGCGAGGCGAAGCGGAGTGCTGCCGCGGTGGAGATCAGTTTCTAGGTCTGTCACCCAGGCCTTGAAGTTTCAGCCCGCATCGCTCGCATCCAGCAGCCATTGCCGGACGGCTTGCGTTGGTTCTGGATGCCGCTGCTTGCGCGGCATGACGACATGGAAATCCTGGGTGCCGCGCATGTCTCCCTGGACTGGCTGCACCAGCCGTCCGGCGGCAAGGTCGGCGGCGACGAGGAAGCGGCTGGCAAGCGCGATGCCCTGGCCGGCGATGGCGGCGTCGATCGCCAGGGCCGTCTGGTTGAAGCGCATGCGCTTGGCCTCCGTCGCCATCTTCAGGCCGAGCACCTTTTCCATGAACTCCGGCCACAGATTGTGGGCATCGTGCAGCAGCATATGATGCTGGATG
>NZ_RZOI01000820.1:0-2501 GCF_004022645.1 Mesorhizobium sp. M4A.F.Ca.ET.020.02.1.1
GAGGGTCTGCCGGGCAAGTGGGCCGACATACAGGAAGTCGCCGAGAAAACCCACGCCGTTTATGCCGAGTTGGATGTTGCCAAGAGAGAACTCGCTTCAATGAAGAATTTAGGATGATGCGCACATTCACCACCCGTGACGGCTCCATTTGGATGCCGTCGTACCTGACCTTCATCGATAGCAAGACCTGCATCGGCTGCGGCCGTTGTTTCAAGGTCTGCTCGCGCGATGTCATGCATCTTCACGGTGTCAATGACGCGGGTGAAATCCTCGGCCCCTGCGATGACGAGGACGACGATTTCGATGGCGAGCTCAATCGCATGATCATGGTTGTCGACAATGCTGGCCGCTGCATCGGCTGCGGAGCCTGCGCCCGCGTCTGCCCCAAGAACTGCCAGACCCATGTTGCGGCCGACGAGCTCGCAGCATGATCAGGCCGAAAAACCAGGAGAACGGCGTTGCACTTCACATCCTTTTGTCGGCTCCTGGGGCTGGTCCTGTGCAGCAATGCTTTGATTGTTTACGTCGCTTTGGATTCGCTCCGTCTGGCAGTCGTCACGACGCTGGCCTGTTCGCTGCTGCTTCAGGCCTGCTATTTCGGCAGCGTGCTCTTTCTGATCTGGCAGTCTAGCCGCGCTCGTGGAACTCGCCACAGGGGCCAGCATGCCGATGGTTCCAGGAAAGCTCGGGTATCAGTCGTCTGAACTCTGATCAGCTGCGGAATGAAATTTTCAGCTGTGTCCGAGCTAAGTCAATTACCCAGCATGTGCTGCTGCTTTGATGCGCGGATGACAGGATCAGTGCTCAGACCCACACCAATTTTGGTCCCCCTCTGATGACTGAGCTGATCGTATAGGGAATCTGTGTTCGGCTAACACGCGACCACATTCGGTTTGTCCTTAGGCCGGGAGATGCGGGTGGTTGGTCGATTAGGCACATAAGAGTCATCGCAGCACGCCGGATGCGGTGTGCTTGTCGCAATGACAAACTCGGTGCTGCACTACCGATGAACGACTTCTGCACCCGCTTCGAAAGACGGGTGTCTTTGATCACACATACCCTTGGGCTGACCGGTGCGTAGCCGGTTCAGGTACTTTTTTGCTGGAGATAGCATGCTGGAAAAATTCGAACGTTATCCGCTCACCTTTGGACCCACGCCGATCGAGAGGCTCGACCGCCTCGGCAAGCATCTGGGCGACAAGGTGGAAATCTACGTCAAACGCGAGGACTGCAACTCCGGTCTCGCGTTCGGCGGAAACAAGCTGCGCAAGCTCGAATACATTGTGCCCGACGCGATCGCGTCAGATGCCGATACGCTCGTCACAATCGGTGGCGTGCAGTCCAACCATACGCGCATGGTCGCTGCGGTCGCCGCCAAGATCGGCATGAAATGCCTCCTGGTCCAGGAGAGCTGGGTCCCACATGATGATGCCGTCTACGACCGGGTCGGCAATATCCTCTTGAGCCGCATCATGGGGGCAGAGGTGCGCCTGGTTGACGAGGGCTTTGACATCGGCATCCGCCGCAGCTGGGAAAAGGCACTTTATGAGGTCAAGGCAAGGGGCGGCAGGCCATATGCGATACCTGCCGGCGCCTCTGTCCACAAATACGGCGGCCTGGGCTATGTGGGGTTCGCTGAGGAGGTGTGTGCCCAGGAAGAGCAGCTTGGGTTTGCCTTCGACTATATCGTCGTCTGTACGGTGACTGGTTCAACCCACGGCGGCATGCTCGTCGGGTTCGCCAAGGATGGTCGACAGCGCAACGTGATCGGTATCGATGCCTCCGCCATGCCCGCCAAGACCAAGGCGCAGGTGCTTGGCATCGCCCGAAATACAGCGAAGCTCGTCCACCTCGGAGCGGAAATTGTCGAGGAAGACGTGGTGTTGTTCAAGGACTACGCGTACCCGGGTTATGGCGTTCCATCGGAGGAAACCAAAGAGGCAATCCGTCTGTGCGCGCGGCTCGAGGGCATGATTACCGATCCCGTTTACGAGGGCAAATCGATGCAAGGGATGATCGACCTCGTCCAGAGGGGCTTCTTTCCAGATGGATCGAGGGTCCTCTACGCACATCTAGGCGGCGCGCCGGCGATCAACGGGTACGGCTACACCTTTCGCAACGGCTGACGTTCGGCAGACTGCGATTCCGCGGTCGCGCTCGAACGTGGGCAGGTAGCGTCGTTCGACGCTTGGCTGGAGAAGTGGAGCCAGCGACGGGCATCCGCTAATTGGTGCAGCATTACGTGCTGTCGGGGCTCAACGCCACGCGGATCGAGCGCAATGCCGCCGTTGGCAACCGGGAGGCGAATTATGACTCCGGGGCAAGAATCCACACGCGGCGGTGGCGGCACGAGGACCAAGCCGTGGAGTTCGCGCTTTCGAACTGGCGCCAAACTGCCACTGCTCGAGGACCGAGGCCAGTCTAATCACAGGCGAGCCGTCCAAGCTCTCAAGAGTGATAGGGCGAAACCCGACAGCGGCAGAAGACATGTCGGGTTCACG
>NZ_RZOI01000821.1:0-2497 GCF_004022645.1 Mesorhizobium sp. M4A.F.Ca.ET.020.02.1.1
ACGTATTTCTCGACTCGATGCAACGGGCGAGGGGCGGGCCGCGAATCACTCGGAGCAGGACAATGGCTTTTGAACTGGCATGCAGCAACGGAGAGGTGCAGGAGGCAGACGCAGTCGTCGATCTGATCGCGGCGCACCGCCGCGCCATTTCAGAGCTGGAGTGTCTCGGGAAACGTATGATGCACGCCGGAGAGGCCGAGGCGGCGCTGATCGGGCCACGGCTTGACGCCATTTTCGCGGACGAAACGGTTATTCGACGGCAGGCAGCGATGGCGCCGGTGGCCGATGTCGGCGATCTGAAAAATGAAGGCCGAATATTTCGCGCGGCTCATCTTCCTTCGGAGCTGGCAAGAGGATGGCGGCCCTTGAGAATAAGGGGATACAGCCTGACGAGATCAGCGGGAATGTGATTTCGTCGCCATGGCGCGCACAAGAAAATTCCACTGGCTACGCATGGTTAGTGACCGCGGACTCGCCCCATCGAAGACGATTGCTGAGCTGGACCGGATAGGCGCTGCCAATCGGAGACTTCAGCGAATCTTGCGCTTGCGCTGGCAACCGATCAGATTGCCGCTGACTTGGATTATCAGACGAGTTATGCGACGGGCGGTTGCCAAGCTGATCGCAGCTGAGCCCACGAACGCGCCGGACGCTTGCGATAAGATACTTGGTGTCGCGGCCGTCATGATCGCCACTGGCGCCGACATCGATGACGAACAACAAGCCCGGCTTCTTGCGTCCACGGCACGCTTCCGGGACGAAGTCGCGGAACTGCTTTGCTCGAAGCAACCGAAACCAAAATCCGAAGCCAGGTTCGCCAGGCGGATCAAGCGCTAACGCCGGAGATTGAACCAGTGCCGGGACACGGATCCGTCTTTGGCAGAAATATCGAAGTAATACGGATCCCGGCGTGACGGGCGAGGCATCGAAATCGTATCACTGCATCCTTCGCGACGGCTGCATGTATTGCGACCCTTCTGAACGCATAGACTCGGTTCGCTGCGCGTGCCGTGACCGACCTCGGAATATCCGACGCTCCAGCCGGCCGGACAATCGGCGTATTTTTCGTAGCCGGGCGAGCCGGCGCCTGCTTCGGGGCAGGTGGGCCACGAGAAACCCCAGCCGTTCATGGCCGAGATCAATCGATCCATGGGTGGGTGGCAGGCAGGCACGCCATGCCAGGATGGGTTTGATGACGACGCGCACAAAAGCACTTCGCAACCCCACTCGCTGGCCTGCGTGTCAACTACCGAGGCTGCTAGAGAAGCCAATGCGCTCGACGCGAGGACAATGGTGGACCTGATGAGCCGCATGGTCATTTCTCCTGAGCATCCAAATTCAGCGGTCCGATCGGCGCGGCCGTTTGCGCGCGTCGGCGAATGGCGGAGAGATTTCTCGTCCGCGCTCCGCCAGCAAATTGAAGTCGGCGATCGTGCGTCTCTCAAGCGTTCGATCGACGGCCTTTCCGCGCCACTCGTCCATGTCGAGCACGTAGGTGGCCCACATCCCATAGCGAGCTGCCATGGCTTGGCGTTGCCACGTGGCGTACCCAGGAAGGGGAGGGGAGGCGACCCGCGCCCAGCCGACGCGAAGCATCTCGACAGCGAGGTCGCGTCCGCTCATGGAACAGGAACCGACATAGGTACCGTCCGAATCGAACGCAGTCACCCGACACGTTACCTGATCGTCGCTGACCGCCCTTTTGAGCCAGGCCTTGGCAAGGGGACCGCACGGCACGGGCTTCAGCGCAGTATTCTTGCGGGTTGGGTCGAAGGCCCACTGAGGTAGTTCGCACACGTCGATGCCGGCAAGACGGACTTTCTCGGCCGATCCGGGAAACCAGAGTGTCCGTCCATCGATGATCGCTACCCGGCCGGTGATTGCTTTAGAGACCGCTTCACTGGGCAGCGAGGACGGCGTAGTCCGCAGCCCGACGGCATCGGCCGACCAGCAAGGGGAGGTGGCAACCGACACCGCGAGAAGAGCAGCAAAACAGGTCTCCTGCATTCTCATTGGGCTGCCGGGCTCCGTGCCACGGCACGGCCAAGCAGGATCGCTGGGTGCTGCACGTCCTTGAATTGCCACAGGCCTGCACGCTTTTCGCGCGCGACCTGCTCGGCAACCGCATAGGCAGGCGAATAGGGAAGGCCATCCGGCTGCAGGGCAGCGAAAGCGTAGCCAGACGTGATCATCAGATTGCCGAGATCCAGTCGGTCGGCGCCAACCGCGGCGTAGCAGACGACATGGGCAACGTTGGCAATCGTCGCCACCGGCGCGCAGACCGGCTTTGTGTCGGCAATGAATGCCGCCATGACGGCAAGGGACGCCTCGCCGCAATCCTCTCGATGGCCGGACCGATCTGTGTAGAACGTGCCGCGAAGGCAAGCTTGGACGCCATAGAGATGGTACCTGGCGCCAGCCTCTGTCCAGCTGTCACCGCTCTCGAGCGCCACGCCGGGCCGGAGGTTGAAATAGCCTGCGGGGGCGGCGGCCACAG
>NZ_RZOI01000822.1:0-2475 GCF_004022645.1 Mesorhizobium sp. M4A.F.Ca.ET.020.02.1.1
GCCGGTCGCGCTTACGTGATCCCGGACGACGTCAAGGCGCTCGCCGTGCCGGCGCTGCGCCATCGCGTCATCCTTTCGCCGGCCGCGCAGATCGATGGGCGGCTGGTGGAGCAGATCGTGTCCGACCTCGTCGACCAGACGGAAGCGCCGCGGTGATCTATCCGAGCGGCAGAGCGGTCTGGGCGGCGGCGGTGGGAGCGATCCCGGCGTTCCTGATCGCGCTTGCGCTGCCGTCCTTCTGGTATCTCGGCCTGCTCTGGATCTGCCTGCTGCTTGGCTTCCTGGCGGTGGACGCGGCCGCCGGACGCGGGCGCGCCTCGCTCAGCGCCAGCCTCGACGCGCCGCCGCAGGTCGGCGTCGGCGGCCGTTTCGCTGTCCATGTCGCCGCCAGTCTCGGCAAGCAGGCGCACAAGCTGCAGGCGCGCGTCGGCCATGATCAGCGGCTGGAGCCGATCAACGGCACCGGCGGCGTGCTGCCGGCGGATGGCGGCACGCTCGACCTCGAATTCACGGCGCTCAGGCGCGGCATGGCCAATTTCGACCGGCTATGGTTGCGCTGGCGCGGGCCGTTCGGGCTGGTCTGGAACCAGGTCGTGCTGCCGATGGACGAGAAGGTGGCGGTGCTGCCCGACGTCAGCCACGCCCGCGACGAGGCGATCACGCTTTTGCAACGCTCGGCGCAGGCCGACGGCCACGCACAAAAGCGGGCCGGCCAAGGCCGCGAGTTCGAGGCGCTAAAGGACTACCAGCCCGGCATGGGCCGGCGGATGATCGACTGGAAACGCAGCGCCCGCCACGGCAAGCTTCTGGCGCGCGAGTTCCGCATTGAGGAGAACAACAACGTCGTGCTCGCCATCGACAGCGGACGCCTGATGTGCGAGCCAGTCGACGGCGTGCCGAAGGTCGACCGCGCGGTGACGGCGGCGCTGCTGTCGGCGTTCATCGCGCTGAAGGGCGGCGACCTCGTCAGCCTGTTCTCCTTCGATGCGCGGCCGCGCGTCTCCAGCGGCGCGGTGCGCGGCTCCGCCAGCTTCCCGATGATCCAGAAGCGGGCGGCCGAGATAGACTATTCCAGCGAGGAAACCAACTTTACGCTGGCGCTGACGACGCTTTCGGGCAAGCTCGACCGGCGCTCGCTGGTCATCATCTTCACCGATTTCGTCGATCCGATCAGCGCCGAGCTGATGCTGCGCACCGTCGGCCGGCTGACCGAGCGCCACCTGGTGCTGTTCATGATGATGAAGGATGTCGAGCTGGAGAGCCTGGCCGACATGCCGCCGGCGACGCCGGAGGACGTGGCGCGCGCCGTCACCGCCGGCGGCCTGCTTAGGGAACGGCAGGTCGTGATCGGACGGCTGAGGCTGCTCGGCGCGCATGTCATCGAGGCCGATCACCAGCGGCTGGGCCCGGCGCTGGTCGAGCGCTATCTCGAGCTCAAGCAGGAGAATCTTTTGTGACGACGCCGGCCGGCACCGATGCGGTACGCCAGACGCTCGCCAGCTTCCGCCAGGAGCGCGAGGCCGACTGGCTGGCATTCGAGGCGCTCTTGGCGCGGGTCGAGAAGCGAGCGCCGCGCACGCTGTCGGAAGACGAATTGCTGTCGCTGCCGCTGCTCTACCGCTCGGCGCTGTCCTCGCTGTCGGTGGCCAGGGCGACGTCGCTCGACAATGCGCTCGTCTCTTATCTCGAAGCGCTCTGCCTGCGCGGCTATTTCTACCTTTACGGCGCCCGGCGTGGCTTGCGGCAGCGCATCGGCGATTTCTTCCTGCATGACTGGCCAAACGCTATCCGCGTCCTGTGGCGGGAAACCCTTGTTGCGGTCGGACTGACGGCGGTCGGCGCCGGCGCCGGCTACTGGCTGGTGGCGTCCAACAAGGGCTGGTACGACGCCATCATCGCGCCAAGCCTTGCCGGCGGGCGCAATCCGGACTCGTCGGCCGAGATGCTGCGCAGCGTGCTCTATGGCGGCGCCGACAGCCAGTTCCTGTCGAGCTTTGCCGCCTATCTCTTCACCCACAACACACAGGTGGCGATCCTGGCCTTTGCGCTCGGCTTTGCCTTTGCCGCGCCAAGCGTGCTGATCAACCTGATGAACGGCTGCATGCTCGGCGCGATATTCCAGATCTACGCCGCCAAGGGGCTGGGTTTCGGGCTCGGCGGCTGGCTCGCCATCCACGGCACCACCGAGCTGTTCGCCATCGCGCTGGCTGGGGCCGCCGGCATGCGCATCGGCACGCGCATCGCCTTTCCCGGCGAGCTGACCCGCATGGCGTCCGCCGCCGAGGCCGGACGGATCGCGGCGACCGTCATGGTCGGCGTCGTCGTGATGCTGCTGTTTGCCGGCCTGCTCGAAGGCATCGGCCGGCAGACGATCAACGGTGACGGCGCCCGCTACGCCATCGGCGGCGGCATGCTGGCCTTTTGGTGCGCCTATTTCTACCTGTTCCGAATGGTGCGGCATGGCGATCACTAGAC
>NZ_RZOI01000823.1:0-2473 GCF_004022645.1 Mesorhizobium sp. M4A.F.Ca.ET.020.02.1.1
GCCTCGCTCGGCCTGCTCGCCTATCCAAGCCTGATGGCGGCCGACATCCTGCTTTACCGCGCCACCCATGTGCCGGTGGGCGAGGACCAGAAACAGCACCTCGAACTGACCCGCGACATCGCCCAGAAATTCAACAACGACTTCTCGGACCGCATCGCCGCTCTGGGTGTCGGCGTCGAGATGCAGGTTGGCGAGGAGACCGTGAACGGCTATTTCCCGATCACCGAACCGGTGATCGGCGGGCCGGCAGCGCGCATCATGAGCCTGCGTGACGGTTCGAAGAAGATGTCGAAGTCGGACCCGTCGGACCTGTCGCGCATCAACCTGACCGACGATGCCGACACCATCTCGAAGAAGATCCGCAAGGCCAAGACCGATCCGGAAGCCTTGCCGAGCGAGGTCGACGGGCTGGAAAGCCGGCCGGAAGCGGAAAACCTGGTCGGCATCTATGCCGGGCTGGCCGAAATCTCCAAGGCCGACGTGCTGAGGGAATTCGGCGGCCAGCAGTTCTCGGTGTTCAAGCCGGCGCTGGCCGACCTCGCGGTCGAGAAGCTTGCGCCGGTCGCCGGCGAGATGCGTCGTATCGAAGGCGACCGCGCCTATGTCGACGCGGTGCTGAAGGACGGCGGCGAGCGCGCCGGCGTGCTGGCGGAATCGACGATGCGGACGGTGCGCGACATCATCGGCCTTTTGCAGGACTGATCGATCCAATCTCGTTGATCGCTACTGCCATGAGGGCCGGCGGCTTGCCGCCGGTCCGTGGCGGTGGCAGATTGCGGCCGAATTGACACCGAGCAGATAGACATGGTCTCCAAACGTCTCAGCCGTGAAGTTGGCCACCGCCGCAAATTCCTGGCGATCATCGACGACACGCCGGAATGCGAGCGCGCCGTCGCCTATGCCTCGAAGCGGACGCAGAGCACCAGCGGCGTGCTGGTGCTGCTCTATGTCATCGAGCCGGACGATTTCCAGCACTGGCTGGGGGTCGAGAAGATCATGCGCGAAGAGGCGACCGCGACGGCGCGCGCCGCGCTCGATACTTATGCCAACAAGGTTCGCCAGAAGCTCGGCATCGAGCCGGAACTGGTGGTGCGCGAGGGCAAGCCGACCGACGAGATCCACAAGCTGATCGAGGAGGACCAGGACATCGCCATCCTGGTGCTGGCGGCGGGCGCCGGCAAGGAAGGCCCCGGACCTCTCGTCAGCGCGGTGGCCGGCAGGGGCGCCGCCTTCCCCATTCCGGTCACCGTGGTGCCGCAGAATCTGTCAGACGAGGAGATCGACAGCCTCGCCTGAGATGCGTTGGTATTCAGGTCAGGCCGGCCTGCAAATGGCGGCTTCCTGCGCTTCCGTGCTCATGTACTTCAAGTACCCTCGCTCCGGTTCTCGGAACCCGCAGTTCTCGACTCGGCCTGACCTGAATCCCGACACATCTCAACGTGGGTGCAGGAGACCCGCAAAAACATTCCGCCAGCCAGCCGTTCGGGCGACGCGTTTCGCTTGAATGTCCAGCCGATAGGTCCTATTTAGAATTATTCCAAACTTCCGCCCGAAGGGGCATGGAGACCGTCATGTTCATCCAGACCGAGTCGACGCCGAACCCGGCGACGCTGAAGTTCCTGCCCGGCAAGGAGGTGCTTCCCGAAGGCACCGCCGATTTCCGCGACGCCGACGGCGCTGCCGCCGCCTCGCCGCTGGCCGGCCGGCTGTTCGAGATTCCCGGCGTGACCGGCGTTTTCTTCGGCTATGACTTCATCACCGTGACCAAGGACGGTCCCGACTGGCAACATCTGAAGCCGGCGATCCTCGGCGCCATCATGGAGCATTTCATGTCGGGCGCGCCAGTCATGGCCACGAGCGGCCCGGCTGCCGAAACCAGCCAGACCGGCGAATTCTACGACAAGGCCGACGAGGAACTGGTCATCACCATCAAGGAACTGCTCGACACGCGGGTGCGCCCGGCGGTTGCGCAGGACGGCGGCGACATCACCTTCCGCGGCTTCGAGAACGGCACCGTATTCCTGCACATGAAGGGCGCCTGCGCCGGCTGCCCGTCGTCGACGGCGACGCTGAAGCACGGCATCCAGAACCTGCTCCGACACTTCGTTCCCGAGGTGCAGCAGGTCGAGCAAGTGGCTTAATCCCACCGTTCCCTTATCCGCAGACAACAAAAAACCGGGCCGAATTGCCCGGTTTTCTGTTTTAGGACGTCCATTTGTTGCCTAGACGGTCCGCGCACGAAACTTTTTAGTTGACCATGATCTTTCCCGAAAACCGGTTCCCACTTTTCGGGATCATGGTCCTTACATCACGATGACCTTGGCGCCGACCGAGGTGCGGTCGTAGAGGTCGATGATGTCCTGGTTCATCAGCCGGATGCAGCCCGACGACATCGCCTTGCCGATCGAATTCCATTCCGGGCTGCCATGCAGTCGGTAGCCCATGTCGCCGCCCTTGTTGAACAGATACATGG
>NZ_RZOI01000824.1:0-2473 GCF_004022645.1 Mesorhizobium sp. M4A.F.Ca.ET.020.02.1.1
GGGCGATGGCGATCGCGAGCGCCGCGACGGCGGCGGCGGCGAGGCCGCGCCAGAAGGTGAGGCTCGACCAGAGGCCGGCGCGGGACTCTTGGGCGAACAGCCGGCGATCGATCGCCTCCTTGACCCTGATCGGAGGCTCGGTCTCCGGATAGGCGGCGGCCATCGGCGAAAGGTGAACCTCCCAGCGGTCGACAAGGCGCGCGAAAGCGGCGTCCGCCTCGATGCGGCGGGACGCGATCTGGCGTTCGTCCGCGGCCAGGACGCCAAGAACGTATTCGGCGGCGAACAGGTCGTCGCCTCCACGTTCCGGTCCGTTTTCCTCTGCCAGCGTCATCTTTCCAGGCATTCCCTGAGTTTCAACAGGCTGCGCCGCAGCCAGGTCCGCATCGTGTTCAGCGGCACGCCATGGCGCTCCGCCAGCTCGGCATAGCTTTCGCCGTTCAGATAGGCGCCCCGGACGGCCGCCGCCCGGTCCTTCTCCAACTCGTCGAGGCAATGGTAGATGCGCACGGATTCACCGCCCGCCACGGCCATGGCCTCCGGTCCCGGCGCCGGATCGGCCACGTTGAGCGCGGCGTCGATATAGGCGGCCGGCTCGCGCCGCGCCCGAATGCGATCGATCGCATGATTGCGCGCAATAGCCACCAGCCAGGAAATCGGGCTTAGATCGGAGACCGCGAAACGATCCGCCTTCGTCCAGATCTTGACGAAGACCTCCTGCAGCGCTTCTTCCGCATCTCCCCTGTCCTTCAATACACGAAGGCAGACACCGAAAAGTTTCGCGCTGGTCTGCCGGTAGAGCAGATCAAACGCTGCCCGGTCCTTCATTGAAGTCCGGACGATCAGCTGGCTGATGTCCTGCGGCGCCATGGCGGCAAATTAGAGGATTGCCATACATTTGCAACGGCGCAGGCAATACTGTCCCCCTCAAAGCTTGCGATGATCTTTGCTCACGATGGGTTCGCGCGCCGTTGCCAAGCAAATCGGCTGCCGCTAGCCTCCGGGCCGGCGGAGGACAGCGGCGATGTCGGTCGAACGGGTGCTGTGGGAAGAGGATGCGACCGGCCTGGCCGGCCTGGTGCGCAAGGGCGAGCTCTCGCCGCAGGAGCTTGTCGACGCGGCGATCGCGCGCGCCGAGGCGACGCGCCCCGACATCAACGCCATCGCCGAGCCGCTCTATGATGCGGCGCGGGCGCGCGCCAAGAGCGTCGACCGCGCGCTGCCGCTCGCCGGCGTGCCCTTCGCGCTGAAGGATCTCGGCATCGGCCTCAGGGGCGTGCCGATCCATGGCGGCAGCCGCATCCCGGCTTTCACCGCCGACTACAATTCGGTGATGGTCGAGCGCCATCTCGCCGCCGGCCTGATCCCGATCGCCACCACCACCTCGCCCGAGCACGGGCTGAGGCTGATGACGGAATCGGCGGCCTTCGGCATCACCCGCAATCCGTGGAATATGGGCTATACCACAGGCGGCTCGTCCGGGGGCGCCGCGGCACTGGTGGCAGCCGGCGTGGTGCCGGCGGCGCACGCTTCCGACGGCGGCGGCTCGATCCGGGTGCCCTCGGCCTGCAGCGGGCTGGTCGGCTTGAAGACCTCGCGCGGCCGCGTGCCGCTGACGCCGCTCACCAGCGAAAGCTGGTACGGCATGGTTGTCGACCACGCGGTCGCCCGCTCGGTGCGGGATTCGGCGCTGCTGCTCGACCTGACGCATGGGCCGGATCCGCTGTCGCCCTATGGCGCGCCGGCGCCGAAAGGCAGCTTCGCCGCCGCCGCGGCGCGCGATCCCGGCAAGCTCAGGCTCGCCGTCTACCGCAAGTCGCCGCTCGGCCTGCCGATTTCGGCCGAGACGCTGCAAGCGCTGGACACGGCTATCGCGTTGGCGCGCGAGGGCGGTCATACGGTCGACGAGATCGACCTGCCCTATATCGGGCGCGATTTCATGGCCGACTTCTGCAAGACGGTGACCTCGGCGGTGGCCGGCACGATGCGCGCCGAGGCGCTGCGCGTCGGCCGCTCCGTTGCCGGCGACATCGAGCGCGCCACGCGTGTCTTGAGCCGCTTCGGCGATATCATCCCGGCCGGCGAACTCTATGAGATCCTGCAGCGGCTCAATGCCACGTCGCGCCGGCTGATCGCCGAGACAGCCCAGTACGATGCGGTGCTGATGCCGATCATCGCACACCCGCCGCTGGCCTGCGGCGCCATGGACCCGAAGGGCGCCGACGAGTTCATCGAGAACCTGCTGGACAAGCTGCATTTGACCAGGCTGCTCAGGGCCAAGTCGTTCCTCGGGCAGCTGATGGACAAGAGCCTGTGGTTCACCCATTGGCCGGCGATCCAGAATGTCACCGGCCAGCCGTCGATCGCGCTGCCGGTCCATGTCACCGAGGCAGGCCTGCCGCTCGGCATCCAGGCGGCGGGGCGCCCGGGCGACGAGGAGACGCTTTTGTCCTTCGCCGCGCAGATGGAGAAG
>NZ_RZOI01000825.1:0-2471 GCF_004022645.1 Mesorhizobium sp. M4A.F.Ca.ET.020.02.1.1
TCGCAGGATAACGCGCCAACTGCCGGCGCGCCTCGGCCAGGATGTCCAGCGGCGGCTTGTGATCGTGACCAAGCATACCATGCGAGTGGCCGGCGAAGCGGTTGCGCGGCAGGCCAGTGTCGAGAACGGTGACCTTGCGGCGGGCACGGCCGAGTTGCAGGGCGGCGGCAAGGCCAGCAAAGCTGCCGCCGATAATGATGACGTCATCCATGGTGATGGGCTCCGTGTTGCGGATGAAGCGGGTTGGGCTGAGCCTGGCGCGCAGAATCGTCCAGCGATGCGCATTCGATATCGGTGGGCGGCCAAGGCAATCCTGATTTGGAGGACACGATAAAATCCACTCTTGGAATTTCTGAAACTGCGTAGTATCGTAATTCATGAATAACGATACTGTCAAGGACTGTAATTGAGATGACCGAAAATAGTCGAGGCCGGCGTGGCCGGCCCGCCAATGAGGCGCTTGGCCAAACCATTGTCGACACCGCAGGCGAACTCTTTGCAGAATTGGGTTTTCAAGCGACGACATTGGACAAGGTCGCCCAGCGAGCGAAGATATCGAAGCTCAGCATTTACAAGCACTTCGAGAACAAAGAGGCGCTGTTTGGCGCGGCCTTTGCGGCCCGCTGTCAGCAGCTAATCCCACAGGCGCTTTTTGAAGGCGTCGATGGCTCGGCCGAGGATCAGCTTATGGCGGTGGGATCATCGCTGCTTCGCACGCTGCTGCGCCCAGACGTCCGCAACGTCGAAGCCATGGTCATGGCCGACACGCCGAACCAAAAGTCGTTGAGCAAAGTCCATTACGAAGCCGGCCCCGCCCATATCGTCGCCCAAATCGAGACCCTGTTACGTCAGTTGAACGCGAAGGCGGTGCTGAACGTGCCCGATCCTCTCCGGTCCGCCCGCTTGTTTGCCGCACTTTTCAAAGGCTCCGATCTTCTGATTATTGCACGCTTTGATGAGGCGAGAGCAGAGGACGATGACGAAATCGAATCCTATTGCCGGGCGGCTGTCGCCATGTTCATCGCGGCTCACGGTCGCAACGAACACGCGGGCGGATAGCCGGGACGAGGCCGCGATGGACTACTCGCTTGATATTTTGAACGCGTGCACTGACTCAGCACGAGATCGGTGTCCGGAATGCGCCAGGACCGGACATTGCATGGCTGGCATGTGGATCATGCCCCCAGCTTGTCGAGCAAGGTCTTGGCCTCTTTCAGATCGAGCGTGTCGAAGCCCTCGGTGAACCAGCCGTAGGTCGGCGCCAGCAGGTCGTGCGCCTCGGCGCGCTTGCCCTGTTCGGCCAAAAGGCGCGCAAGCGATGTGGCGGCGCGGAGCTCCCAGGATTTGGCACCTTGCTCGCGAGACCGCTCGATCGCCTGGCGGAACGAGATTTCAGCCTCGCGGCAATCGCCTGGTTCCGCGGCAGCGCATAGGGCACCGCGGAGCCGCAGCAATTCGGCATGGCACCACTGCTCGCGGGTCCGGTTCACCTGGTCGAGGGCCCGATCGATCAGACGCACGCCGTCGGACGCGCGATTGACACTGCCTAGCACCTCGCCGAGCAGTCCCATCGCGTATGCCTGCGTCACGTGCGTTCCGACGGCCTGCATCCGGGCCAGGCTATCCTCAATCTGGGCGATCGCCCGCTCCTTATGGCCCTGCTTCGCCGAGAGCCAGCCCTTCTGCTGGGCGGCCATGGCGGTCCAAAAGGGATACGCCTGCTCGGTCGCGAAGGTGAGCGCACGGTCGATCCGCTCCTCGGCTTCGGCCACCTCGCGTCGGAACAGTCGTAACCATGCTGCCCATGTCAGCACATAAGCGCGGCTGAAGGGGTGCGCCAATCGCTCGGCCAAGACAAGGGCGTCTTCCATCCGGGCCAGCGCCTGGTCGGGGTAGCCGAGGTGCCAAAGCACCGCCGACCCACGACACAGGCAAATCGGTCCGGGATCCTGGCCGTAGAGGGCGAGATGCGCTCGATGTCGCTGTGGGCGATACGATTCAGAGGCCAGCTCCAGATGTTTGCGTGCCTCCCTGAAGTCGCCGCGCCAGGAAAAGCCGACCCCCCGAGCATAGTGGGCTTCGACCACCCACACGGGATCGTTGCTCTGCCGGGCAAGGTCGAGAAGCCGTCCGCTCAGCTCGTGCGCCGACGTGAGTTCGGCGCGCGTGGCCGAGTAGATGGCCAGGCCGAGCAGAACCGGGAAGAGGTCCGCATCTTCCGGCATCAGCTCGCAAAGGCGGCGCGCGCGAGAATATACCTGCTCGACCTCGGGATTTGCGTAGCCACTCCTGGCGGCGAGCACGCGGCCCAGCACCGTTAGCGCTGCGAGCTCGCGCCGCTGGCGCTCCGGGCCCGCAGGGAGCGTTTCGATCAGGTTCAGCGCTTTCTGCAGATGGCTCTGGGCCTCATCGTTGGCCGAACGGTCGTTGGCGCTCTCTCCCGCGCGCTGCCAATAGGCGATGGCCTTAAG
>NZ_RZOI01000826.1:0-2471 GCF_004022645.1 Mesorhizobium sp. M4A.F.Ca.ET.020.02.1.1
ATCGACCACTACATGCGGCTCAGCCTACCGGTGCGGGCGAACTCACTCGCCGATCCGCAGAAGCTGGAAGTCTCGCGCCAGCACCACTGGTTCATGATCGAGGCAATGAAGCGCCGGGACAACTGGGTGCTGGCGCAGCTCTGCGTCGACCATCTGCAGCCAAGCAAGATGTTCTATCTCGAGGCGATCGAGAAGGCGGGGGATGGGGTTTAGGGGCCCTCCGCCGCCAGCCGCCGCCGCACCACTGCCGCATGGAACCGCGCGCCATGGACCAGGCCTTCATCATTGAAATCATAGGACGGATTGTGCAGCGGTGCGGAGGCGCCGTTGCCGAGGAAGATGAAGCAGCCCGGCACATGGGCGAGGAAGCGGGCGAAATCCTCCGAGCCGGTCATCGGCTCGGCCGCGACGCCGACGGCATCGCCGGCCAGCACGCTCCGGGCCGCAGCAAAAGCTTCGTCGACCAGGCTTGCGTCGTTGACCAGCGGCACGAACTCGCGCGTGTAAGTGACTTCGGCGGCGACGTCATAGGCCTGCGCCGTGCCCTCGGCGATGCGGCGCATCTCCTTCTCGATCGCGGCACTCACCTCGGGCCGGAAACTCCTGGCGTCGCCGAGGATGCGGGCAAGGCCCGGCAGCGCGTTGCGGGTGCCATCGGTGATCAGCTCGGTGACCGAAACGACGCCGATGTCGGCGGGGCTCAGGCGCCGCGAGACGATGGTCTGCAGGTTGACGACCAGCGCGCAGGCGGCGACCAGCGTCTCCTGGCCGGCATGTGGACGCGCGGCATGGCCGCCGACGCCTTTCAGCACGATCTCGAAATTGTCCTCGGCCGACATGATCGGCCCGACGCGGGTCTCGAAATGGCCAATGGGCAGGCCCGGCATGTTGTGCAGGCCGAAGATCTCCTCGAAGGGGAAGCGCTCGAGCAGTCCGTCGTCCAGCATGGCAAGCGCGCCCCTGCCCCATTCCTCGGCCGGCTGGAAGATGAAGCGCACCGTGCCGTCGAAGCCGCCTTCGGCGGCAAGCAGCTTTGCCGCGCCGAGCAGCATCGAGGTGTGGCCGTCATGGCCGCAGGCATGCATGGTGCCGGGTGTCTGGGAGCGGTAGGCCATCGTGCCCTGCTCGGCGATGCGCAGCGCGTCCATGTCGGCGCGCAGTGCGATCGCCCGGTTGCCGCTGCCCCTGGTCAGCGTGCCGACGACGCCGGTGCCGCCGATGCCTTCGGCGACCTCCAGCCCGAACGCGCGGAGTTTTTCGGCAACGAAGGCCGAGGTGCGCTTCTCCTCGAAGCCGAATTCGGGATGCGCGTGGAGATCGTGCCGCCACGCCGTCATCTCGCGGTGCAGTGCCTGCTGGTCGAGTTTGGCCATCGTCGCCCCTAAGCCTGTTCTTTACGCACCCGGACCGAAAGCTACGGCGAAGTCGCCGAGCCTGCTACGGCGAAGCCGCCGAGCCTGACCGTTATATACTTTCCGGACTTGTTTCAGGCAGGCTGCATCAGCACGTCGTCCGGCGCCACGCCGACCAGTTCGGCATAGCGGCCGGGGTCGGTCGCCCCCTCGGAGTTAATGACGAGCACGCGCGAATGGGTGTCGAGGTCGAGTGCCGCGCGCATCTGCTTGTCGCCTGCCGCGCGGATCAGTCCGGCGAGCCCCGCACCGCCGCTTTCGCCGGAGATGATCGCCGGATCGTGGCCCAAGGGTCGCGCCAGCCGCTTCATCACGGCGACCGCATCCTCTTCCTCCACCGTCATGAAGGCATCGCCGACGCGCGCCAGCACGCGCCAGGCGACCAGTGACGGTTCAGCGCATTCGAGCATCGCCATCACCGTGGGCTTGGTGTGCGCAATCGCGACCGGCCGTCCGGCCTTTGCGGTGGCGTAGACGCAGGCCGCCCGCGCGGGCTCGACCACGACTGCCCTCGGGCGATGCTCGCCAAGCACGATGGCGAGATGGCCGGCCACCGCCGCGGCAAAGCCGCCGACGCCGGCCTGCAGGAAGACATGGGTGGGCGACTTGGGCAAGCGCCTCAGCGCTTCGCGCACGATCACGGTGTAGCCCTGCATCACCAGTCCCGGTATCCGTTCGTAGCCCGGCCAGGACGTGTCGGAGACGACGGTCCAGCCGCGCTCGGCGGCGACGCGCGCGGCTTCCCTGACCGACTGGTCGTAGTCGCCGGCTATGCGCACGATCTCGGCGCCGAAGCGGGCGATGGCCGCGACACGCTCACGGCTTACGCCAGCATGGACGAAGATCACCGAGCGCGCGCCGACCAGGCCGGCGCCCTGCGCGACCGAGCGGCCATGATTGCCGTCGGTGGCGCAGACAAAGATCATGCTGGACGCGATCTCGCGCACCTTGGCGTCGTTGATCTCGCCGATATCGACGGTGCGGCCGAGCCACTTGCCTGCCTCCTCCAGCACCAGCCGTATGACCGCATAGGCGCCGCCCAGCGCCTTGAGATAGTGC
>NZ_RZOI01000827.1:0-2467 GCF_004022645.1 Mesorhizobium sp. M4A.F.Ca.ET.020.02.1.1
GGTAGGGCGTGTAGGCCGTGTACCAGGCCGGGTTCTCGAACAGGTTGCGCTGAATGACCGGCGGCACGTGGACGCCGTGGTAGCCGGCGCCGATAAAGCTCTTCAGCACCGTGTTCTTGGCCATCGTCGCCGACAATTCGGCCAGTGCTTCGGCCTCGCTGGCCGGCGCGGGCAGCGTCAGCGGCTGGTCGAGGCGGATCGATCTCGGCACGGCCTGGCTGATCAGCGTCTCGACGGACGGGACGCCGATTACGGCCAGCATGGCTCGGACATCATTGAGGCCGGGGCCGATGTGGCGGGCCGAGAAGGGGTAGGGTGCTGCGGTCATCGTAACTGTCCTGCTCTCAACCGATATGGGCCTTGTAGGCAGCTTCATCCAGAAGCCCGTCGAGCTGGCCTTCATTGGCGAGCTTCATCTTCCACAGCCAGCCGTCGCCCGTGGCGGCCGAATTGACCAGCGACGGATCCGACGACAGCGAGGTGTTGGCCTCGGTGATCTCGCCGTCGGCCGGTGCGTAGACATCCGACGCGGCCTTGACGGATTCGACCACGACGGCGGTGTCGCCCTTGGCCAGCTTGCGGCCGACTTCCGGCAGTTCGACGAAGACGAGATCGCCGAGCTGCTCCTGCGCGTAGTCAGTGATGCCAACGGTGGCGACGCCGCCTTCGACACGGAGCCATTCGTGGTCTTCGGTGAAATAGGTCTTTGCCATCGGGAATTATCCTTTGCGGTAGCGATGAGGTGTGAAAGGCAAGGGGTTGATATCGATCGGGATTTTCGTCCCGCGCACATCGGCGAAAAGTTTGCTTCCGGGCCTGGCGAGTGCCGTGTTGACGTAGCCCATGGCGACCGGATGACCGGCCGACGGGCCGAAGCCGCCGGAGGTGACATGGCCAGCCGCATTGCCGGCGGCGTCGAAAAGCGCGGCGCCCGCGCGCACCGGCTGGCGGCCGTCCGGCTTCAGTCCGACACGTTTCTGCGCCGACCCACGCTCCAGTATGGCGCGCAGAGCGTCGGCGCCGATGAAGTGGCCGGCGGCACGGATATCCTTGGGGACGGCCCACATCAATCCGGCGCTGGCCGGATCGAATTCCTCGGTGATGTCCTGGCCATGCAGGCAGAGCCCGGCCTCCAGCCGCAGGCTGTCGCGGGCGGCGAGGCCGATCCACTGCACGCGCTCGTCGTTGAGCAATGTCGCGACCAGGTCCCGCGCATCCGCTTCCGGCAAGCCGATCTCGAAACCGTCCTCGCCGGTATAGCCGGAGCGGCTCATGAACCAGTTTTCGCGCGGCTCGATGCCGTGCATGAACAGCAGCGCACCGGTCTCGATGCCGGCGCGGGCAAGGGCGGCCCAGGCCTCGGGACCCTGGACGGCGAGGAAGACGCGGTCGAGCGCATCCACCTTTGCCTCGAAATCCCCGGCCAGCGCCCGCAGGTGCTTCTCGTCGACGGCTGCGTTGCCGGCGTTGGCGACGACCATGAAGCGGTCGTCGCCAAGCCTGGTGATGATGAGGTCGTCGATGATGCCGGCGGCCTCGTTGAGGAAGAAGGTGTATTTCGACTGGGAAATATCGAGCGCGCCGGCATCGAGCGGGCAGGCGCGGTCGAGCAGCGCAATCGCGCCCGGGCCGCTGACCAGGAACAGCTTCATGTGCGAAATGTCGAACAGCCCGGCATGCTCGCGGGTGTGAAGGTGCTCCTTCATCACGCCGGCCGGATAGGTGAGCGGCATCGACCAGCCGGCGAACGCGCCAAAGCGCGCCCCAGCAGCCGTATGCAGATCCTCGAGGGGTAGGTGTTTGGCTTCGTCGCCCGTCATGTCATCTCCAGAGTCGCACGCAATCGGCCGCTGATGGCGACCAGTCCGTGCCCCTCTGTCTGAAGCCTGAGAGACTCGCGCCCCGTAACTCTGTCGGCAGCGCTTACACCTTCGGCGCGGGGCGTGAGCCCCGACTTTCCAGAGTGTCTTTCCCGTCTACGGTTCTTTTGCCTGAGAGATTTCGGGCGATTTCCCCTTCGGCGGCAGCTCTCGCTGCTCTCTCCCGCAAACAGGTAGGACTCAAGTGCGAGTCCTCGACTCGTCATCCATAGCTTGTGAACGACACCTTGTCACCTGCCAGCGACATCTTGCTGACAAGTCTTCGCTAACCACGCGGTTTGCCGGTTTTTCAAGACACTACCGATATGTTGCTCCGAAACGACCTTTTTGGGCCCGGCTACAGCCGGCGGCGGACGGGGACGACAATGGGCGAACTGATCATGAGCGCTCCGGTGGCGGGGCTGACCTCCAAGAACCGCATCACGGCCGAGGACGTGGTGATGCTGCGCCGCGAAGTGTTCGGCGACGGCATGGTGAGCCGTGGCGAGGCCGAGGCGCTGTTCGCGCTCGACCAGACGACGCGCGACAAATGCCAGGAATGGCCGGCGTTCTTCGTCGAGGCGGTCACCGATTACATCGTCCACCAG
>NZ_RZOI01000828.1:0-2458 GCF_004022645.1 Mesorhizobium sp. M4A.F.Ca.ET.020.02.1.1
GACGGATCCTCGCCGCGCACAGCAAGCCGCGCCGCGTTGTTGGCAAAGGCTTTCGCCATGCCTTCATAGAGCCAGCCGGCGGCACGATCGAAGCCGGCGTCAGCGCCATAGCGGAAGCGCGCCAGCGTGATCTCGTCATCATTGAAGATCGGCGTCACCAACCCGGCGCCGGCCTTGTAGGCATGCTCGACGATGCGCCGCGTCAAGGGCAGGGCCGCGATCGACGACGTCACCACAAGGTCCTGTCCCGGCTGCAGCTGCAGCCCGACCTTGATGGCGACCTCGGCCAGCCTGTCGAGCTTCACCGGGTCGATGGTTGCTGCAACGCCGCGCGAATGTGTGGTCATGATCCTGCCTGCCGTGATTGTGAGGTCTGGTCCTAGAGACTGTTTGGAAATTTCCACTCTGGCGGCCATCTGATGGCGTTTTCTGCGCTTCCGTTGCTCACGGACGAATGTCCGCTGCGCTACCGTTCTCGAATCCACCACCATATGACTCGCCGGAGCGAATTTCGAAACAGTCTCTTACATAGACCGGCAGGGCTGGCCTTTCCACAGGGATCGACTGGGTCAGGCGGCGCTGTCGAGCGTCCGGAACTTTGCCATGGTCGCCTCGATCTCCTCGCGGATCCAGGCCTTGAAGTCGCGCACCTTGCGGCTCTCGCCTTTTGTGGCAGAGGTCACCATCCAGTAGCCCAGCCCGCTCTCGGCGCGCACGCCGAATGGCGCGACCAGCCGGCCGTCGGCCAGCGCGTCGGCGGTCAGCAACTGCCAGGCGAGCATGACGCCATGGCCGGCGATCGCCGATTCCAGGCAGAGCATGGGATCGGTGAAACGTGCCCCCTTCAGAAAGGTGACCGGCGAGACGCCGGCCGCCGCGAACCAGCTGTCCCAACTGATCATCGAGCGCTCGTCGGTGATCGCGCAGGTCTGCGCCAGATCCTCGATCGAGTGCAGTCTGGCCGCGATCGACGGCGTGCAGACCGGGAACACCTCTTGCGCCAGAAGCAGTTCCGCGCGCACGCCCGGCCATTTGCCGTCGCCCATCCGGATGCCGACATCGATGTCGGAATGGTCGAGATCGGCGACCCGACCCGAGGCGTCGATGCGCAACAGTACGTTCGGATGCCGGGCGAAATGCCGGGACAACCTCGGCAGCAGCCACTTCGAGGCGAAGGCCGGCGCTACCGAAACAACCAGCGTGCATTGGCTGGCCTCGTCGGCCATCGCCACGGCCTGCGCCAGCTCGCGAAAGCCCGCCCCAAGCCTTGCCGTGAACAGCGCGCCGAACTCCGTTGGAACAAGGCCGCCCGGCGTGCGTTCGAACAGCGCCTGGCCGGGCTGCTTTTCCGTGCGCTTGATCTGTTGGCTGACGGCGCTGGCCGAGACGTTGAGCTCGCCGGCCGCCGCCGCGAGCGAGCCGAGCCGGGCGACGGTTTCCACGGCACGCAGGCCGTTCAGATGGACGCGGTTCAACAGGCTCATACAGTTTTTCTAAACTGACATGGCGGAAATCTCAATTGAAACGCATGGCGTGGATACAGATTCTATAGGGGTCAACGCGAATTCGAGGCGAAACCATGAAGATTTTGTCATTGCTCAATGGTCTGGTCGTCGCTGGCGGAGGGCAGGGCGCCCGATACGAAAGCGAGATCGCGAGATGGGTGGCCGATCCATTGGCGCATCCGGTGCTGGACACGATGTCGGAGCGCGAACTGGGAGACATGCCGTTTCGGCTAACGGCGCGGCGTACGTCCTATGAGACGGGGCAGGCGGGCTGACGCTAACTCGGCGGCCGATAGCCGGGCACGGCCGACGGTCGCTGGCCCAACGCAACCGCATTGTCTTGCTGTCCTGCGCACCTATTGTGCGCTGCGATGAAAACCGCCTCGCCATCGCCCTCGCGTCTCGCTGTGGCCGGCATGCTGGCCATGGCTGTCGCCATGGGCATCGGCCGTTTCGTCTACACGCCGATCCTGCCGGGCATGATGGAGGAACTGCATCTGTCGCCGGCTGACGCCGGCTGGATCGCCTCGGCCAACTATCTAGGCTATCTCGCCGGCGCCTTTGCCGCCGCCGGCGGCTGGGCGCATGGCCGCGAACGCATGCTGATGTTTGCCGGCCTCGCCGCCAGCGCCGTCCTTGCCGCCCTGATGGGCTTCGGCGAGACGATCGCGGCCTTTCTCGTCATCCGCTTTCTTGCCGGCCTCGCCAGCGCCTTTGTGATGGTCTTCATGGCCTCGATCGTCTTCAGCCATCTTGCCGCGGCGGATCGAAGTGATCTGCAGGCGCTGCATTTCGGCGGTGTCGGTTTGGGCATCGCCGCTTCCTCGGCATTGATGGCTGTTCTCGTCACGGTTCATGCCGGTTGGGCGGCGGGCTGGCTGTGGGCGGCGGCGATCTCCGCTTTGGGTCTCGCCGTCGTTGCCCTGCTTGCTGGCTCCGCTACGATCATCAAT
>NZ_RZOI01000829.1:0-2457 GCF_004022645.1 Mesorhizobium sp. M4A.F.Ca.ET.020.02.1.1
GTCGTCGCTGATCGCCACGCTCGGCATGAATTTCCTGTTGCGCGGCCTGATCCAGATCATCAACGAGGGCAGGTCGACGGCGCTGACCGGCCTTGCCGACAGCTCAGCCTACAAGATCTTCTCGAGCCAGCTCTGGGGCATCCCGGTGCAGATCTTCTGGGCCATCGCCTTCGTCGTTTTCTCGGCGCTGCTCTACAACCGCCACCGCTTCGGCGCGCAGGTGAGGGTGGTCGGCGACAATCCGGACAGCGCCAAGCAGATGGGCATCGACGTCAAGCTGGTGAAGGTGAAAGTGTTCGTCTTCACCGGCATCGGGGCGGCGATCGCCGGCACCTTCTCGGTGATGATCAACTTCACCTGGTGGCCAACGGCCGGCGACGGCTATCTGCTGCCGGTGCTGGCCTCGGTGTTCGTCGGCGGCACGCCGACCTGGGGCGGCATCGGCACGGTGGTCGGCGGCGCCATCGGCGCGGTGACCGTGTCGTTCATCCAGACCGGTGTCGTGGCGGCGGGGTTGAGCGGCTTCTACGTACAGTTCTTCAACGGGCTGATCATCATCCTGTCGCTGCTCGGCCATAAGTGGAACCAGGCGAGGTATCGGTGAGGCTACTCAAACGCCGGTGACAAACCCGTCCAGCACGCGTTTCTGGCCGGCCTTGTCGAAGTCGATGGTCAGCTTGTTGCCTTCTATCGCCGCAATGTTGCCGTTGCCGAACTTCTGGTGGAAGACGCGGTCACCGACGCTGAAGGCCGACGGCTTGTCGGCGACGGATTTGGCGACCAACTCGCCGTCGATGGTGCGGCCCTTCACCGAGGTGCGACCGGCGCCGTAGCCTGAGTCCGTCTCGCCATAGCCGATGCGCTCGACCTGGTGGCCGGAGCGCGTGCCCCAGTTGCGGTCGGTGGCCTCGGTGCGGTTGGCCTGCGCGCGCTGCCAGCCCGGCGTCGAATAGGTGTTTGAGAAGGATTTTTCCTCGCCGATATTGTCGAAGCGCGAGGCGCCGTAGGGGTTTTGCCGGCCGCCGCGCCCGGATGCGAACGAGCCGCCGCCATAGTTGTTGCCGTAGCCGCCATAGGAATTGCCGCTCTCGGCGATCTCGACATGGGTTTCCGGCAATTCGTCGAGGAAGCGCGACGGGATCGTCGATTGCCAGAGGCCGTGGATGAGGCGGTTGGAGACGAACCAGATGTGCAGGTTCTTCTTCGCCCGCGTCAGCCCGACATAGGCAAGGCGGCGCTCTTCCTCCAGCCCGGAGCGGCCGCCTTCGTCGAGCGCTCGCTGGTGCGGGAACAGGCCTTCCTCCCAGCCGGGGAGGAAGACTGTCTCGAATTCAAGGCCCTTGGCCGAATGCAGCGTCATGATCGAGACCGCGTCGAGCGACTCGCTCTGCTCCGCCTCCATCACCAGCGCCACATGTTCGAGGAAGGAGCGCAGCGATTCGTACTCCTCCATGGAGCGGACAAGCTCCTTGAGGTTTTCCAGCCGCCCCGGAGCTTCCGCCGAGCGGTCGTTCTTCCACATGTCGGTGTAGCCGCTCTCTTCCAATATGGTCTCGGCGAGCTCGGTATGTGGCGTGGTCTCCAGCGCCTTCTGCCAGCGCTCGAAATTTGCCGCGACCTCGCGCAGGGCGGCGCGCGGCTTCGGCTTCAGCTCGTCACTTTCAGCGAGGTTGCCGGCAGCTTCCAGCATCGGGATACGGAGCGCGCGCGCCGTGTCGTGGATCTGACGGATGGTGGCTTCGCCGAGCCCGCGCTTCGGCACGTTGACGATGCGCTCGAAAGCGAGGTCATCGCCGCTGTTGGCGACTACGCGGAAAAAGGCCAGCGCGTCGCGGATTTCCATGCGCTCGTAGAAGCGTGGGCCGCCGATGACGCGGTAGTTCAGACCGAGCGTGATGAAGCGGTCCTCGAAGGCGCGCATCTGGAAGGACGCGCGGACCAGGATCGCCATGTCGTTCAGATTGTGCTTCTGACGCTGGTAGGCCTCGATCGCCTCGCCGACGGCGCGCGCCTCTTCCTCCGAATCCCAGGCGGCATGGACATGCACCTTGTCGTCTTCGGGGTCGTTTCGGTCGGTGAACAGCGTCTTGCCGAAGCGGCCTTCGTTAAAGGCGATGAGATGCGACGCGGCGCCGAGGATATGCGCGGTCGAGCGGTAGTTGCGCTCCAGCCTTATGATGGTGGCGCCGGGGAAATCCTTGTCGAAGCGCAGGATGTTGTCGACCTCGGCACCGCGCCAGCCATAGATCGATTGATCGTCATCGCCGACGCAGCAGATGTTGACGGTGGCCGGGCGGGAATTCCCCTCCCCCTTGAGGGGAGGGTGGCCGGGCGAAGCCCGGTCGGGTGGGGTCCTCGCGGCAGTGCTCGACGCCCCTGTGCTCGATGACCGGGCGGTGCCTTCTGCGGCGACCCCCTCCGCCCGCTTCGCGGGCACCTCCCCCTCAAGGGGGGAGG
>NZ_RZOI01000082.1:0-13952 GCF_004022645.1 Mesorhizobium sp. M4A.F.Ca.ET.020.02.1.1
TGCTGGATGTCCGCCGTAGCGATTTCGCCGGCGCCGGGCGGCAGCAGGGCGGGGCTGCAGACGGCGATGACCAACTGCGGGAACAGGAGGTCGACGACGAGGCCGGGACCGAAGGGCGCACGGCCCTGCCGGACCGCGATGTCAACGCCGTCGGCCTGGAAGCTCGACAGGCTTTCGGTGGCAAGGATGCGCAGGTCGACCAGCGGGTTGTGCGCGACGAAGTCCGGCAGCTTCGGGATCAGCCATTTGGTGGCGAAGCTGGGCGTCACGCTGATCGTCAGCCGCGCCGGTTCCGGCCGCAGCAGCGCGGTCGCCTCCGAGATCAGCTCGAAGGCGCGCCGGATGCTGGGCACATAGGCGCGGCCCTCGTCGGTCAGCGCCAGGCCGCGCGGCAGCCGCTCGAACAGCTTCGCGCCGAGGCTGGCCTCAAGACCCCGGATGTGCTGCGCCACCGCGCCCTGCGTCACGTTGAGCTCATGCGCGGCGAGCCGAAAGTTGAGATGCCGCGCCGACGCCTCGAAGGCGCGCAGCGCATTGAGCGGCGGCAAGCGCAGGAAGGCTTCGGGCATCGTGCAGTTTTTCTACAGTCCGATTTCAGGCTTTCTGGTTCGAACCAGCGGCGAAAGTCGAATATAACACGTTGTGATCAATGGTGGTACGGGCCGAAAACCAATCCGGAAGGAAGACGCAATGAGTGTAGAAAAAGTAGCGGTCGTCGTTGCCGGCGGCAGCGGCATGGGCGCGGCGGCGGCAAAGCGCCTGGCCGCCGACGGCTTCAAGGTCGCGATCCTGTCGTCCTCCGGCAAGGGCGAGGCGCTCGCCAAGGAACTCGGTGGCCTTGGCGTCACCGGCTCCAACCAGTCGAACGAGGATCTGCAGCGTCTTGCCGACCTGGCGCTCGAACGCTTCGGCCGCATCGACGTGCTGGTCAACAGCGGCGGCCACGGACCGCGCGCGCCGATCCTCGAGATCACCGACGAACAATGGCACACCGGGCTCGACGTCTACCTGATGAACGTCATCCGGCCGGTGCGCATCGTGGCGCCCCACATGGTCAGGCAGAAGGCCGGCGCCATCATCAACATCTCAACGGCGTGGGTGGTCGAGCCGAGCCCGATGTTTCCGACCTCGGCGGTGTTCCGGGCCGGCCTTGCCGCCTACACCAAGATCTTCGCCAACACCTACGCCGCCGACAATGTGCGCATGAACAACGTGCTGCCCGGCTGGATCGACAGCCTGCCCGCCACCGAGGAGCGCCGTGACAGCGTGCCGATGCAGCGCTACGGCACCAGCGAAGAGATCGCCGCGACCATCGCCTTCCTCGCCTCCGACGGCGCCGGCTACATCACCGGCCAGAACATCCGCGTCGACGGCGGCATCATCGCCGCGATCTGACGCCCATCGACCCGCGGGGGGATGCGCCCGGCCTGCCGTTGCGCATTGGCGGCAAGCCGCTCGCGGCAGGCCGTCATTCCTTCACCGCGCCGGTCATCGAGGAAACGTAGTGCTCGACAAAGAACGAGTAGAGCACCACGACCGGCAGCGAGCCGATCAGCGCGCCCGCCATCAGCGCCCCCCATTCGTAGACGTCGGAGCGCACAAGTTCGGTCAGCACGCCGACCGGCACGGTCTTGTTCTCCGACGACTGGATGAACGTCAAGGCGTAGATGAACTCGTTCCAGGACAGGGTGAATGCGAATATGCCGGCGGAAATCAGGCCCGGCACCGACAGCGGCAGCACGATCTTGGTGAGGATCTGCAGCCGGGTCGCTCCGTCTATGAGCGCGCATTCCTCCAACTCGAAGGGGATGGAGCGGAAATAGCCCATCAGCAGCCAGGTGCAGAACGGGATCAGGAACGTCGGGTAGGTGAGGATCAGCGCGAACGGCGTGTCGTAGAGCCCGAGGTTGAACACCATCACCGACAGCGGAATGAACAGGATCGAGGGCGGCACCAAATAGGCGAGGAAGACGGCGAGACCGACCTGCCGCGCTCCCGAAAACCTCAGCCGTTCGATCGCATAGGCTGCCAGCACCGCCGCCAGCAGCGACAGGAACGTGGCGGCGGTGGAGATGATGACGGTGTTGAGCAGCCAACCGGGATAGGACGTCTCGAAGAGAAGATAGCGGATGTGCTGCAACGTTGGATGCACGACCCAGAACGGATTGAAGTTGGCGTAGTCGGTCATCTCGACATTGGGCTTAACCGCCGTGATCGTCATCCAGTAGAACGGAAACAGCAGCACGATGATGAACACCAGCAATGGCAGATAGACCGTCACCACGCGGCGCGGCAGGCTTTGCAGGTAGCCCATGCCGCCTTCATCGGTTTCCGGACGTCTCGGTCTCTTGATCGCGGCCATTTCAGTCTCCGCCGCCTTGCTGCCACTTGCGGCGTTGCAGGCCGAAATAGCTGAACAGAATCGCCGCCAGCAGGAAGGGGATCATGGCGACCGCGATAGCGGCGCCCTCGCCAAGCTGGCCACCTGAAATGCCGCGCTGGAAGGACAGTGTCGCCATCAGGTGGGTGGCGTTGACCGGTCCGCCGCGGGTCAACACATAGATCAGCTGGAAATCGGTGAAGGTGAACAGCACCGAAAAGGTCATGGTGATGGCGATGATCGGCGTCAACAGCGGCAGCGTCACATGGCGGAACAATTGCCAGCGGCTGGCGCCGTCGAGCGTGGCGGCCTCGTAAAGCGATTGGGGAATCGTCTGCAGGCCGGCAAGCAGGGTGATGGCGACGAAAGGAATGCCGCGCCAGACATTGGCCGCGATGACCGAGGCGCGCGCGTTTGTCGGGTCGCCGAGGAAATTGATGCGATGGTCGATCAGGCCCATCTGCTGCAGCGCCCAGGACAGGATCGAGAACTGCGAATCGTAGATCCACCAGAAGGCGATCGCCGACAGCACCGTCGGCACCACCCAGGGCAGCAGCACCACGGCGCGGAAGAACGATTTGAAGGGAAGGTTCTCGTTGAGGATGAGCGCCAGCCAGAGGCCGAGCATGAACTTCAGGATCGAGGCGCTGATCGTGTAGAGCAGGGTGTTGAAGACGGAGAGCCAGAAGACGCCGTCGCTCCAAAGGTATTGATAGTTCTCGATACCGATGAAGATGCCGGGGCGGCCGATGCGGGCATCGGTGAAGCCGAGCCAGACGCCGAGCCCGAGCGGATAGGTCAGAAACACCAGGAGCAGCGCCGCCGCCGGCAGCATGAAGCCGAAGCCAAGCGCGTTGCGGCTTTCGCTCAGGCGCGACAGGATCGAAGAACGCTGCTCGACGGCAACGGACGGCACGGCCATGCGGTGGCTCCTCATCAGATGTGGTTGCGTGGCGGCCAAGGCGGCCGCCGCGCGGTTGCGCACCCCTCAGCGGGCAGCGCGCGGTCGCGGCTGCCCGGCCGGGCGGTGATCAAACCCGATAGTAGCGGTTGGCGCGCTTCTCCGCCTCTTCCATCGCCTCCTTTGGCGTCGCCTGGCCGGTCACTGCCTTGGCGAACATGTCGACCAGCACATAGTCGGCCATGGTCGCGGCCGAGGCGTAGCCGAGCGGCCCGGCAAAGCCGTTGGGGCGCAGCGTCGCTGAGGCCTTCGCGTAGGCGGCGTTGTTCGGGTCGGCCTTCCACACCGGATTGTTGTCGAAAGCCTTGAGCGTCTGGCAGCAATAGGCCGACGAGGAGGTGATCCAGTCCGCCATCTGCGGATCCTCGAACATGAACTGCAGATAGGCCTTGGCTGCGTTGGGGTAGGGCGTGTAGTCGAAGATGACGGCGCTGGTCACCTGGAACAGCTCGACGGATTTTCCGACCGGACCGATCGGCAGGTTGGTGGTGCGCATGTCCTTGGCGATTTCGTCCAGTTTCGGATCCTTGTCCTTGTTGACCTTGGCCGTGTTGTAGACGGAAATGCCATTGGCGATGACGCTCACTTCGCCGGCCAGGAAGGCACGGTTGTTGTTGACGTCGAGCCAGCTCTCGGTGCCCGGAATGAAGGTCTTGTAGAGCTGCTGCGCGTATTCGATCGCCTTCAACGTCTCGGGGCTGTTGATCGCCACCTTGCCGCTCTCGTCGACCATCTGGCCGCCATGGCTCCAGAGCAGCCAGTGCGCATAGTTGTTGCCGTCGCCGACGCCGTGGCCGTGCGTGAAGCCGGCAGGATGTCCCTTCGCCTGCAAGGCCTTGCAGAGCTCGAGGAAGCCCGCCGTGTCCTTGGGAAATTCCGCGAATCCGGCCTCCTTCACCCAGCTTTCGCGGTAGACGATGGCATTGCCGATGGTGGCGAGCGGCAGGCCGAGGAATTTGCCTTCCCGGGTCGCGTACTGCTTCGGTCCGTCGTACCAGCCGCCATATTTCGAGCCCAGATACTCACCCAGCTCGGTCACGTCATGCAGCTTGTCGGGGTATTGATGCGGGTCGTCGAACCAGACGAACATCAGGTCGGGACCGGAACCGACATTGGCGGCGACCGCCGCCTTGGGACGGATGTCTTCCCAGCTTTCCTTGTCGACGCGAACCTCGACGCCTGTCGCCTCGGTGAACCGCTTGGTGTTGGCCAGCCACTGGTCCTCATCGCCCTGCACGAAGGGCGACCAGCGCAGCAGCCTGAGCTTCGCGCCGTCCTCCGGCTTGTATTTCAGGCCTTCCTGGGCCAGGGCGGGAGAGCCGACGAACCGGCTCCCCAAGGCTCCCGCCGCCACGCCGGCGGTCGTGCGGATCACGTCACGTCTGGTGAATTTCATGGTGGTCTCCTCCTGTCGGTTTCCTCGCTCAGTCGTTCTTACGGCCTGGTGCGCATCTCGAACCGCTTTCCGGTTTCGCCGTGAAAGAGATGGATGAGGCCGGGCTCGGCCGAGAGCCGGACGGTTTCACCTGGCGTAAAGGAATGGCGCTCCCGGAAGTTCGCGACGATCTCCTCGCCGCCTTCTGTCCGGCCGATGAGCTGCACCTCCGAGCCGGTCGGCTCGACCACCGCGACAGTGACCGGAATCCCCGCGTCGGACAGCCTGAGGTGCTCGGGCCGTATTCCCAGCACCACGGGTTCGCCATTGCTGATCGACGGCGTCGCCGCCAAAGGCACGGAAATCTCGCCTGCGCCGCGAAAGGATGGCGAGCCATCGGTCGCAATCCCGCCCTTGAGCAGGTTCATGGCGGGCGAGCCGATGAAGGAGGCGACGAAGAGATTGTTTGGCCGGTCGTAGAGTTCCAGCGGTGGCCCGATCTGCTCGACGAGGCCGTCATGCATGACGACGATCTTGTCGGCCATGGTCATCGCCTCGATCTGGTCGTGTGTGACATAGACCGTCGTGGTCTTCAGCCGCTGGTGCAACTCCTTGATCTCGGCACGCATCTGCACCCGGAGCTTGGCGTCGAGGTTTGACAGCGGTTCGTCGAACAGGAAGACCGCCGGATTGCGCACGATCGCCCGGCCCATGGCGACGCGCTGGCGCTGGCCGCCTGAAAGCTGGCGCGGATAGCGCGACAGCAAGGGCACCAGCCCGAGGATCTCGGCCGCGCGCCGGACGCCGGCTTCGCTTTCTGCCTTCGAGACACCTTTGAGCATCAGCGAGAACGCCATGTTCTCGGCAACCGTCATATGCGGGTAGAGCGCGTAGTTCTGGAACACCATGGCAACGTCGCGCTCCTTTGGCGCGACGTTGTTGACGACACGCTCGCCGATCGCGATCTGCCCGCGCGAGATCTTTTCCAGGCCGGCGATCATCCTGAGAAGGGTGGATTTTCCGCAGCCGGATGGCCCCACCAGGGTGACGAATTCACCGTCCTCTATGTCCACGCTGACGCCGTGAAGGATCTCGACGCTTCCGAATGACTTGTAGACATCGGCAATCGCGACAGACGCCATCGAAATCCTCCCGGCTGGGTCCTGCGACGTCCGCAAGACTCCATTTTCTTTCTGACATGGCCTTGAAGCGGATCCCGTCAAAACGGCGGGAACCTCAATCCACCACACCAGCCGGCGACAGCTACCAAGGCTCCCCCCTTGGTCACGCGACTGGGCAAACGGTAGCGCTACCAACCCTGCGTGTAAAGCGGCGGTGAGAAGCCAGATCTGCCTAATCGCTCAGGCTCAATGAACGTCGATAGGCCTTGGACGGAAGTCCACGCATGCTGTGCTATTCCAGCGTGTATCGATCTACTGGTAAGCTCGCTGGGGTTTTATAAGCCAATGCTTGAATGGCACCGCACTCCTTCGAATCACGGATCTGCCGATTTTCTCGCCGGGGTGGAGATCGATCATCGCAAATGTTCGGATGACCTTGGCTGAGCTGGGCTCATTCCCCATTCACAAACGCCAGCACCAGCCTCTGCAAATTCCCGCCCGGTCCGAATTCGACGCGGTCGAAATCGCGGCTGGCCTGACGCTGCGCTTGTGAAAGTTCGGCAAGCCGTGCGGTGAGCTCGGCCCTGATCTTCTTGCAGCCGGGGTCGCCGGCGATCGTGAAGCCCACGCTCAGCGCCTCGATCTTTTGCACCATGTCGACGATCTGGGCGCCATGCACCTTCTCATGCGCGGCGAGGCCGGCGGCGAAACTGTCCCAGCGCTTTTGCAGCCCCGCCGTCATCGGCGTGGCTGGCTTCGGCAGCGTGTAGGTGAGGGTGAGCTTCGGCCGCGCCGACTTCAGCACGCAGGCGCCGCCCTCAGGCCGGTAGTCGCGCTGCCAGGTCAGCTTGAAATTGGTATGCGCGATGACGCGCCGTTCGTTGCCTGCACTGTCCTTGCCGATCACCGGGCCTTTCTCGCCGATCGAGGCATAGAGCTCCGGTGCGGTCTGTCCGGAGACGGCATAGGTCTCGACCTTTTCGACCGGCTTCCAGTCGCCGGCCCGCGCCGATGCGGACGGCAGCATGGCCGCGAGCAAAAGCAAGAGGATGGCTGGTTTCATGCGCCCCCGCGGATTGGCAATGGAGCCCGAGTCGGCGGGCGATCGCCGGCCATCATGCCCGCTGCGCGGCGGACTGGCTATGCCGGCGTGTTGTCCCAGCCGGCGCGCTCGAGACCGGTTCGCAACCGGTCACAGTTCTCGGCGCACTCTATGCGCAGGTCTGCAAGGATATCCGCCACGGTCAGGCCCGAATCCAGCGCGCGGCCTTCCCTAACGCAAGCCTTGGCTTTCTCGGTGTCGCCGTCGAGCGCGTGGCACGCCGCCAGTCGCGCCCATTGCCGCACGCCCTTGAGCGGCAGGCAGGAGAAGGAAGCCGCGGCCTCACGGTAGCGGCCGGCGATGAACAAGGCTACGCCGCGGTCGAAATAATACCAGCTCGGATGCATCGGGTTGAGCTGGATGGCCTGGTCGAGCAGCGCCAGCCCGGCTTCGCCATCGCCTCGCAGCGCCCTGAAGTAGCCGGTCTGGGCGAGCGTGTCGGCATCGTAGGGATTGAGGTCGAGCGCGCGGGCGAAGTGCTTTTCGGCGGCTTCGTATTCGTCGCAGCCCCGCCAGAGCAGCGTCAGTGCCAGGATCCTGTGGCATCGCCCTTCGTCGGGACTGACCGCGATTGCGTGCAGCGCCCGGTCGCGCGCCTGATCGAGCACGGCACGCGGCGCGGCGGAACAGCCTCCTATGATCATGTCGGCAAGCGCCAGATAGGCATGCGCAAGGCCTGATTCCGGATCGCGTTCCAGCGCCTTGAGGAAATGCTCGCGTGCCTCCTCGTTCACTCCATCGCCATAGCTGCGCAGCAGAGCCATGCCGCGCAGCAGATGGAGGTAGGCCTCGACATTGGCGGTGGATGCGGGCTGGCCACGCCGCATGACCGCGCTTTCGACGTTGGTGACCAGCGCCGTCGCGATCCGCTGAGCGACCGTTTTCTGGAAGGCGAAGATATCGCCTTTGACGAACGTGAAGCCTTGCGACCAGACGCGACGGCCGGATGCCGTCTCGGTCAGCACGACGCGCGCGCTGTAGCCGCCTCCAGCGGATTCCACGACCCCTTCCGCTATGTAGTCGGCGCCGAGCCGTACGGCGGTCGCGTTGATATCCTCCGTCCAATGCTCGGCGAGCGCGAAGGCCGAGTGGCGTGCCATCACCGCTATGGTCTTGAAGTGGGACAGCGCGTTGGTGATCTCCTCGACCGCGCCGTCGAACAGCACCTTGCCGGGCGCGTCGCACGTCTCAACGTGGAACGGCAGGATGGCGACCATCGGTTCGGCCGCCCGTCGCGGCTGAACCGGCACTTGTGCCCGCGGATCTGCGGCCTGCATTTCGGCGGCCTGGAACAGATAGCCGCGTCGGGGGACGGTACGGATCAGCGCCTGCGCCTCGTCACCGATCGACTTGCGCGCGTCGCGAATGCACTGGGTGAGCGAATCCTCGGTGACCATGGTGTCCGGCCAGACCGCCCGCAACAATTCGTCCTTGCTCAGCACCCTGCCGGAATTGCATATCAGGAACGCGAGAAGCTCAAAGGTTTTCGGCCGGACCGGCACGATCTCGCCGTCACGCCTGAGCGTGCCCAGGTCAAGATCGAGAACCGCGCTGCCGATCTGTTGCGACAAGCCCTTGCCCCATCGTCGCGCACCTTCGCGCGGCGATTATCGGAGCGGCAGAATGCCCGCAAGGTCAAGTCCGAAAGAAGCCGCCCGGAAAAATGAAGTGCGGAAGGATTGGGCGAATCCGGAGCCATAGGCTCGGCCGCCCGCCGGACCGGGGTGCCGGATCGCACGGCGACTGCCGCTCGAAATAGGCCAGCATCTCATTGGCTTCGCCGCAGATGAACCCGGCAACGCCCATCGACAGGATGCGCTGCGTTTCCTCCTGCGCCAGCATCGAGGGCCAAAGCGCTCCTTCAGCTTTCTCACGCATGATCGATCTCCAGGATCAGTGGTTTCCCAGTCGCTCCGAGGCCTGTATTGCTTCAGCATTGCCGCAACGCGCGCTCGCCGTCCTGAACGGCTGCTGATATTTTGCTGAAATCGGCTCTCGGCGCCGCGGCCCGGCGACCCCGGCCTTTTCGTTGCTATTCGCTCGCCAGCGCGTCGAAGTGGGGACAGCGCGGCCGGGCGCCGACGGGGACGATCTCATATCCGGCCGCGATCAATTCCAGCTTCATCTCCTCGAAATGCCGCTTCGAGCCGCTGGCGATCGCATCCGGCGCGTAGTCCCAGCCATTGCGGGCGGCATTGGCCAGTATGTCGGCATAGAGGCGCATGCTGGCGATTTTCACGTCCGATTCCAGCATCTGCCTGCAGCCGCTGGCCAATGACGGCGACGGGGAAGAAAAGCCCAGGATCGCGCACGCCAGTCCTATGGAAACGCTCCGCATGGAAACCTCCCGTGATTGCAGCCTCTCGCTGCAAGGGAGCTTGCACCCGGTGCGCCTGCGAGGGGATCGGCCAGATGCGGTGTTTTAGGTCCTGCATTTGTAGTATTTTGCCACGGCAGGCGTTGATAGTGCGCACGTCCGCGGGCAGGGAATCGGCATGAACCACAACGCGACAGCGGCCACCTCTTCAGCGTCTTCGCCGGCGCTGTCCGAGCGCGAGCGCGCCGTGGCGGAGAAATTCGCGGCTGGCCTGACCTATCGCCAGATCGGCGAGGCGCTGTTCATCGCGCCATCGACCGTGCGCACCCATCTCGCCGCGATCTACGAGAAGCTCGGCGTGCGCAACAAAGTGGCGCTTGCCGCGCACCTCAATGGCATTGCCAGCTTGCCGCCGGACAAGCCGTCGGCCTTGCCCGGCGCTTCGCCGGTGCTGGCGATATTCCCGATCGAATGCCTGAGCGATGAAGAGCGCTGGCGCCGCTTCGCCAACGGCCTGTCGTCGGACATCACCGTCGACCTTGCGCGCTACGCGGGCCTTCCGGTCATCGCCTTCCACACCATGAAGGCGCTGGGCAGCAAGCCGGCCGACTTCGCCGCTGACGGCAAGGCGCTGGGCGCCGCCTACATCGTGTCGGGCCAGCTACGCGCCGACGACCGGCGGGTGCGGCTGACGATGGAGCTTGCCGACGCGGGAAGCGGCCTCAGCCTGTGGAGTGAGCGCTACGACCGTCCGGTCGAGGACATCTTCGCGCTGCAGGACAGTCTGACCGAAAGCGTCATCAATGTGCTCGCCGGCTGTTTCGGGACGATCGCCACGATCGGGCGCAACGCGGTTCGCCGCAAGCCGCCGGCCAGCCTGCGCGCCTATGATCTCTATCTGCTTGGCGTCGAGCAGCACAACACCTTCAGCCGCGCCGGCAACGCGGAAGCGATCCGGCTGTTTTCACGCGCGCTGGAACTCGACCCGACGCTGGTCAGGGCCTGGACCGAGCTCGCCTACGCCTATTCGATCGAAGCCGGCAACTGCTTTGGCCGCGATCCGCGGGCATCGATCGAGAAATGGCGCGCGGCGGTCGAAAATGCGATCCGGCTCGATCCCTTCGACAGCAGCGCCTGCAACTGCTTCGGCGATCTCATGGGATGCCTCGGCGACCTCGATGCCGCGGAGCGCGCCTACAAAAGAGCCTACGAATGTGGCCCCAACCATGCAGACACGCTGGCGCTGCTTGCCGGCAGCAAGGCGCTGGTCGCAGGCGATCCGGCCGAGGCGATCCCGCTCATCGAGCGCGCCATGCGTCTCAACCCGCTCGCCCCGCCCTGGTATTTCGGCATGCAGGGCCGCGTCCTGTTCTGCGCCGGCAGGCACCGGGAAGCCATCGCGGCCTTGCGCCGAAGCACGCCGGACTCGCCCAATGTGCTGATGTTCCTGGCGCTTTCCCATGCGGCGTCGGGCGAGAGCGCCGAGGCCGCCGGATTCGTGGCGCGGCTCGCGGCCGAGTTCCCCGACTTTTCCGTCGAGGGTTTCATCTCGGGCTATCCCGTGACCAACCCGGAGGCCGTTAGGGCCATCCGGGATGCGGCGAAGCTGGCGGGGCTGGGCTGAGGGGGAGAAAGGCCGGGCAGTGAGGAGGTCAGGGGTTGAGGCGCCTATCTCCCCCCTTGTGGGGGAGAGAGCGATTTCAACATCTTAGCGAAGCTAAGTGTTAGAAATCGCAAGAGAGCGGATTTTCACACACATGCGCCAACAGGTTCCGCCACAGCGCCGTGTCTTTGCAAGAGCCATGCGTGCCGATGCGACGAAGGCCGAGAACATCCTGTGGCAGGTGCTGCGCAACAGGCAGCTCGAGGGTCTGAAGTTCAAGCGGCAGGTGCCACTTGACGGCTACATTCTCGACTTCGTCTGCTTCGAGGCGCGGCTGATCGTCGAGGTCGACGGCGGCCAGCATTCAGAGTCGGAACGGGATGCCGGGCGCGACCGGCATTTTGCGATGAAAGGCTTCAGGACCCTGCGCTTCTGGAACGACGAAGTGGTGCGAAACATCGACGGCGTTTGCCTGACAATCCTGGCCGAAGTCCGCAAAGGGAGCTCCCAAGCAAATCCCCTCTCTTGCGATTTCTGACACTTAGCTTCGCTAAGATGTTGAAATCGCTTTCTCCCCCACAAGGGGGGAGATGGGCACCCCCACTTGTCCCGCCCACACCTCCCGGCATAGCCTGCCATGACCTGGGAGGGGAGGAAACCGCTTGGATACCAATGTCGTGATTGTCGGCGCCGGGCCGGCCGGCCTTGCCGTCGGCGCTTGCCTGCGCCGGGCCGGGGTGGATTTCATCATGCTCGAAAAGGCCGATCAGGTGGCGCCGGCCTGGCGGCGGCACTATCGGCGGCTGCATCTGCATACGGTGAAGTCGTTCTCCTCGCTGCCCTTCGTGCCGTTTCCGAGCGACCATCCGCGCTACGTGCCGCGCGAGAAGGTCGTGGCCTATCTCGATGCCTATGCCGAACGTTTCGAGCTCAGGCCGCGCTTCGGCGTGACGGTCGACACCATCCGCCGCGACAAGGACGGTTTCCGGGTCGAGATCGGATCCGACGCGCTGACGGCGCGCCATGTCGTGGTCGCCAGCGGCAACAATGCCGAGCCCATCGTTCCCAGCTTTCCCGACATCGAGACCTTCAAGGGCAAGGTGCTGCACAGCGCCGACTATACCGAGGCCGCGCCCTTCATCGACAGGAAGGTGCTGGTCGTCGGCATGGGCAACACCGGCGCCGAGATCGCGCTCGACCTTGCCGAGAGCGGCGCCGACCCGACGCTGTCGGTGCGCAAGGGCGTCCACATCGTGCCGCGCCAGTTGTTCGGCGTGCCGATCCAGATGGTCGGTATCGCCAGCCGGCCGATGCCGCAGGGCCTCAACGACCGGATGTTCCCGATCATCCTCGACCTGGCGCTGGGCAAGCTCGAGAAATACGGCCTTGTCCGGCCGAAGGAGGGCATCTTGAAGCAGATCGACGCCGGCCGCATCCCGGTCATCGATGTCGGCACGGTGGCGGCGATCAAGGCCGGCAGGATCAAGGTCGCGCCCGACATCAAGCGCTTCGGCGAGCGCGGCGCCACCTTTGTCGACGGCCGGCAGGAAGACTTCGACGCCGTCATCCTCGCCACCGGCTACCGCCCCGCCTACGACAAGTTCCTGCCGGCGGAGCTCAGGCCGCAGAAGAGCGGCGTCGACGCCCGCGCCTCGGAGCTCGGCCTCTACCTCGTCGGCTTCCACAACCCGGTCACCGGCCTGCTGCGCGAGATCGGCCTGGAAGCGATGGCTGTGGCTGCCGATATCGAGAAGCGGGGGTGAGGGCGGCTTCCGACGAGGAGGGACATACGACATTCATGCCGACCAGAGGTTGGGACATGCTGCGACAGATGCAGGAGCTCTTTGAGTTCTTCGGTCCGCACGTCCGCGACACCGAGACTCTCGATCGCCTTCGCACGATGGTCAAAGATCGCGGGGCCTGACTGAAAGCACATCACCTTTTCGATCATATCCGGCACAAGACCTTGCGGGCCGAAAAGGCGAACGATGTGCCGGCTTTGGCCCAGTATATGTTCGAAGAGGTCTGCGCAAAGGCGCTCTTTAACCTGACGCACAGCAATGCTCCCTTCGACGCAGACTCCCCATATTGGATTGTGCCGAATGCACTGGCCCTCGCTCGCGTGCTGGGGCTCGATTCGATGGTCGTCGTTCGGATCGTTACACCCGCTGATTGACATCGCCGGCGGCTGTTTAGAGCCGCTTCGGGGCCTAGCATAAATCGGGTGGACCATACCCCTGCGCTATGCGAAGCCGGTCCCGATTGGACGAAAGGGCCCACCATGCTCACGCTCTACGATTATCTGCCGTCGCAGAATGGCTGGAAGGTGAGGGTCCTGCTCGGCTTGCTCGGCATCGCCTACGAAACCCGCGTCGTCTCGATTTTCGAGGGCGAGAGCCACACGGAGGCTTTCCTTAAGCTCAACCCGGCCGGCGCCGTGCCGGTGCTCGCCGTTGAGAATGGGCAGGCGATCGCCGAGTCCAACGCGATCCTCGTCTGCGTCGCGGAGGGCACATCCTATCTGCCGGCAGACCGGCTTCTCCGCGCCAAGGTGATGCAATGGCTGTTCTTCGAGCAGTATTATGTCGAGCCGGTGATTGGCTCGCTGCGCTACTGGGTCCTGACCGGGCGGCTCGAGCGCAATCAGGCGATGGTTTCGGGCAAGCGCGAAGCCGGCGCCCGTACGCTGGCGGCGCTGGAGCGCAGCCTCGCCGACGGGGCGTTCCTTGTCGGTGACACTCTCACCATTGCCGACATCGCCGTCTATGCCTACAGCCACCGCGCCGAGGATTGCGGCTTTAAGCTCGCGGACTATCCGTCCGTGACGGCGTGGATCGGCCGGGTGCGGGACGCGATCGGTCCCGACTATCCCGTCCATCCTTACAGCATCGATCCACATTCCGGCGCCTGACGCCCGCTCGCCGAGGACCGCGTTTCGAATCCGCGCCAAACCCGGCTCTGCCATTGCTTATCCGATTTCGCGCCCCAGATTCCGTCACCAGGGCCGGGCCCTTCGGTGCCGGACCGGCGCGGAGGCAACCATGACACGCGACGACATCATTTCAGTGCTGGGCCCGGTGGACGAGGCCGTCC
>NZ_RZOI01000830.1:0-2457 GCF_004022645.1 Mesorhizobium sp. M4A.F.Ca.ET.020.02.1.1
GACCAGCGCCAGTGCTGCCGACTGCGTGGCCGAGATGATCGCCGCCTTGGAGGCGCAATAGAGCGTCACCAGCGCCTCGCCGCGGCGGCCGGCCTGGCTCGCCATGTTGATGATCTTGCCGCCACGGCCGCGCGCTATCATCAGTTTGGCGACGGCCTTCATCATGAACAGCGGCCCCTTGAGGTTGATGCCGAAGACCTTCTCGTAGCTCGCCTCGGTGATGACGGTGATCGGCGCCATGTCGAAGATGGCGGCGTTGTTGACGAGGATGTCGATGCCGCCGAACTCGCGGTCGACCTCGGCGGCAACGCTCTCGATCGCGGCGAGATCGCTGACGTCGAGCTTCTTCGCGCTGGCCGCCGGACCGGTCGCGGCAGCCGCCTGCGTCGCGCGTTCGAAGTCGATGTCGGCGATCACCACTTTTGCGCCCTCGCGGGCATAGGCCTGAGCGAAGCCGAGGCCGATGCCGCGCGCGCCGCCGGTGATGAGGGCAGTCTTGTTGTTCAGTTTCATGTCCAACTTTCCAAAATTCGACAACGATTTCCGAGCGGCCGCGAAAGCTTGCCTGTCAGCCGGCGCGGAACGCACGGACCCGCTTTGCCCTTGCGGGATCCGTGCATCCTCCGGGCCCGCTGCAACGGGAGGTCTGGGCGGGCCGGATCGCCAGGGGCGGCACGCTCCACCCCTGGCTTGTTAGGGCGCTATTTGATGTAGCCCGCTTCCGTCATGGTGCGCTCCACCTCGGCCTGGACGCCATTCAGCGCATCGTCGACCGACTGCTCGCCGGTGACCGCGGCGGCGACGGCCTGGCCGACTTGCGTGCCAATGCCCTGGAATTCGGGGATGGCGACGAACTGGATGCCGGTATAGGGGACCGGGTCCTTGGTCTGCTTGGTCGGATCGGCGGATTCGATCGCCGAGAGCACCGTCGCGGCAAAGGGCGCCGCCTTCTGGTAGTCGGCGCTGGCATAGGTGGACTTGCGGGTTCCGGGCGGCGCCGCCACCCAGCCTTCGGTCTCGCCGACGCGCTGGACATAGGCCTTCGAGGTCGCCCATTTGACAAAGGACTTCGCCGCGTCCGCCTTCTTGGTCGAGGCCGGGATGGCGAGGCTCCAGGCCCAGCCCCAGGCCGAACCGTTGGGGGTGACCGCGACCGGCGCCTTGGCGAAGGCGACCTTGTCGGCGACCTTGCTCTGCTTCGGGTCATAGACGCGGCCCGCCGCGGACGTGGCGTCGATCCACATGGCGCAATGGCCGGAGGCGAACAGCGTCTGGTTCTCGTTGAAGCCGTTGGAGCTGATGCCCGGCGGTCCATCCTTCTTCATGGTGTCGACATACCAGCCGATCGCCTTCTTCCAGGCGTCGGAATTGATCTGCGGCTTCCAGTCCATGTCGAACCACTGGCCGCCGAATGTGTTCACCAGCGTGCCGACGAAGGCCATGTTCTCGCCCCAGCCCGGCTTGCCGCGCAGGCAGAGCCCGTACTGCTCCTTCGACTTGTCGGTGAGCTTGTCGGCGAATTCCGTGATCTGATCGTAGGTCGGCTGCACCGGCATCTTCAGGCCGGCGGCGTCGAACAGGTCCTTGCGGTAGAGCGTGAACGAGCTTTCGGCGTAGAACGGCACTGCGTAGAGCTTGCCGTCGACGGTCAGGCCGTTGCGAACCGGCGCAATCAGGTCGTCATAGTCGTAGTCGTCGCCGAGATCGTTGAGCGACGTCAGCCAGCCGGCCTTGCCCCAGATCGGCGTCTCGTAGCCGCCGATGGTGAGCACGTCGAACTGGCCGCCCTTGGTGGCGATGTCGGTGGTGACGCGCTCGCGCAGCACGTTCTCCTCAAGCGTGACCCAATTGACCTTGTTGCCGGTCGCCTTCTCCCACTCCGGCGACAGCTTCTGCATGATGATCATGTCGCCGTTGTTGACCGTGGCGACGGTGATTTCCGTGGCGAGCGCCGTGCCTGCCGCCAGCGCCGAGGCGGTGACCGATACGGCGAGAATCCCGAAAAGCTTACCCGTTGGCATTTCGTCTCCTCCTTTACGAATGCGCATGTGTAAATGAACATGCGTATATATTCTATCGCGCTACAGAAAATTTGAGTCAAGCCGCCTGTCGCCTGATTTTCTGGGCTCCGGTCTCGCCAGGCCGGTAAATTTTCTCCAAATGACGCACATAAGAAGGCTGCGCGCGCATTGATATAAGTGAACATACGTATAGTTTCTGTTGACTTCAGCTCCGCCGCGATTTACCCCGGCTGCAGCCCGGCGCTATCGTGCGGCCGGTGCGCGCCGAAATCAGCGCCTGGCAAGGCTGGGGAGAGAAGGAATTGCAGGAATGAGCCGCCGAAGGGAGATCGCCGCCGAAGGCGCGGGGCCGACGATTGTCGCCGGCGAGATCCTGGTCGAGATCATGGCGACGGAGCCAGGTCTCGGCTTCCTCGAGCCGCTGACGCTGATGGGC
>NZ_RZOI01000831.1:0-2454 GCF_004022645.1 Mesorhizobium sp. M4A.F.Ca.ET.020.02.1.1
GGCCGAGGCGGCGGGCGAGATGCGGCGCCATCAGGCCGATGAAGGTCAGCGGACCGACGATCAGGGTCGAGGCGGCGGTGAGCGCGGCGACCATCAGCAGGACGGCGAACCGGACTTTTCGCACGTCGAGGCCAAGCGCCATCACCGCGGCGGCGCCGAGCGGCAGCATGTCCAGCCAGCGGATGAAGAGGGGAGCCACGAGGAACAGGCAAAGCGCGGCGGCCGCAGTGAGCAGCGCCGAGTCCGCATCGACGCCGTAGGTCGAGCCGGTCAGCCAATTGAGCAGCAGCATGGCGCGCGGGTCGCCGGTTGCGGTCAGCACCAGGATCAGCGCATCGAACAGAGCGGTCAGCGCGACGCCGGCGAGCAGCAGCCGCTCCGGCGCGTAGGCGGCGCGGCTGCCGAGCGCAAGTGTCGCCGCCAGAGCAGCGAAGGCGCCGACGGTCGCCGCCATCATCTGCAGCGGACGGCTGGGGCCAGCCACGGAAAACAGCGCCGCCATCATGCCGAGCGCAGCACCCGCGCTGATGCCTAGCACTTCGGGGCTGGCCATCGGATTGCCTGTCAGGCGCTGCATCATCAAGCCGGCCAGCGCCAGCATGGCGCCGGCGGCAAGCGCGGCCGAAACGCGCGGCAGTCGCCATGACAGCAAGGGTGCCAACTGGTCGCCGAGGACGAAGCTCCAGCCGTGCGGCCCCGGTCCGTAGCAGAGCACAAGCGCGAGCAGCAAAAGGAGCGACAGGCCGATCGCCGCCAGCAGGGGGCCAGGAGGGCTCGCGCGCGGCAGCCGTTCGGCGATAGGCGCTGGAAGCTCGGCGCCAAGCGCAAGGCGCGGCAGCAGCCAGAGCAGCAGCGGCGCGCCGAGAAGCGCCGTGATGGCGCCGGTCGGCAAATGATCGCCCTGTGGCCCGGTCAGCAGTTGCACGCCCTGGTCGGCGGCCCATAGCAGCGCGGCGCCGATCAACGGCGCCATGACCAGCCGCTGGCCGCGCCGGCGGGCGCCGCCTATGCGGGCAAGGGCCGCCGCCGCGAGGCCGACAAAGCCTACGACGCCAACGGCCGCGACGACAAAGGCAATCAGCGCAACGGCAGCGGCAAGCCCGGAAAAGCGATAGACGCCGAGCGGCAGGCCGAGGCTGCGCGCGCCCTCGTCGTCGAGGCCGAGCAAGGTCAGCGGCCGCACCATCAGGCCGATCGCCAATGCCGCGAGGCTCAGACGCGGCAGGAGCCACAGCGTGGTCTTCCAATCCTGCTGACCGAGCGAGCCGGAGCCCCAGATAAACAGGTTGGCCAGCCATTCGTGCCTGAGCACGATAAGGGCGGCGCCAATCGCTCCGGCATAGAGGCTGACAACAAGGCCGCCGAGCACGACGGACAGCGGGGACAGGCCTTTGTGCCAGGACAGCGCGAAGACTGCAGCGAGCGCGACAAGGGCACCTGCAAGCGCCACCCATTCGCGACCGAAGGAAAGCAGCGCGGGCGAGAAAAGCGTGGCCAGCGCCAGTGCCAAATAGGCGCCGGCCAACACGCCGACGGTCTCCGGCGAGGCGAGCGGATTGCGCAGCACCTGCTGCAGCACCGTTCCGGCGAGGCCGAGGGCCGCGCCGCAAAGCAGGCTGACGGCAAGCCTCGGCAGGAAGGCATAGTGGACGAGCACCTGCCGCATGTCGTCGATTTCGGGTAAAGCGAGCGCCTTGAGCCAAAGCGCCGGCGGCAGTTGAACGGCAAGATTGGGAATGGTCGCCGCCACGGCCAAGGCCGCGAGCGCAGCGCAAAGCAGGATGGCTACGGTCGGCTGGCCACCGGCGCGCGGGACGATGAGACCGGCCGTACCCACTTTGCTTACCGCCGCATCAGCCATTGCCGTTTTCTCCTGTCATCGCCCTGGTCAGCACGCGGGCGAAGCGGGCGGCGGAAGGAAGCCCGCCGAACATCAGCACGGCGGGCAGGCGCATGATCGATCGGTTGCGCACGAAGGGCATGGCGTTCCAGACCGGGCTTTCGGTCAGCGTGCCGCCGGCGCCCTCGGGCATGGGCTCGAGAAAGGCGAGACGCGCATCGCTCGCTGTCGCCAGGCCGTCGATGCCGACGGTCGAAAAGCCCCAATAATTGGTCTCGCCGGTCCAGGCGTTGCGGATGCCGATGCGGTCGAACACCGCCTGGAAGAGACTCCTGGCGCCATAGACGCGCACATTGCGCGGATCGAGGAAGTTGACGATGTAGACCGGCCTTGCCGCCAGCGGCGCGAGTTTCTGCCTGGTCTCGGTGAAACAGGCCTCGGTCGCCGCGATCAGCGCCTCGCTTTCGGCCTGCCTGCGGGTCAGCCTGGCGAGCTCGCGGGTCGCCTCGACGGCTAGCCGGTAGGGTTCTCCGGCCTCGGTGTAGAGGCCGATCGTCTTCACCGGCGCGACGCGCTCGAGCTGCGGCTTGATGCCGTCGAGATAGGGAATGGAC
>NZ_RZOI01000832.1:0-2453 GCF_004022645.1 Mesorhizobium sp. M4A.F.Ca.ET.020.02.1.1
CTACCTGCTGGGTTTTTCGCAATACGCGGCAAGTCGAACGTCATTTTGCTCAGATTTGGTCGAGAAGATCTATGCTCGCCGTGCCCCCGGATTGTTACAGGCCGGACGGCGCAACCGCATCTTCCCACAGGACTTATTTGCGATGGCTACAGACGCGAAATTTGATGACATAACTCAAGCGTTTTCCGAAGGCCGCCGGACATTCCCCTCTACCACGGACAAAGAGCGGGTTAAGCACATGCTGAACGTCATGGAATTTCGCCTGGGTGCGGCTTTGGACAACATCGCGGCGCTCGAACAGGGTGAAAGAATAAGGGTCGTTACCAGCAAAATGCCTGGAGGGGATCGTTTACCCCAGACCCCAATCGGTGAATCATTTGGCCCCGCCGAGCAACTCACCTGGAGTACAAAAGCGGCTGCAGTTGCGGCCCGAAAAAGGGTGCAAAAGCTAAAATTAAGGTGGTGAAGCTAAATCCATGGAGCACAAATGGCCCCATGCAGATTAGCCTACCTTGGCATCACGACACGGGCGACGGCATCGCCGACACGGATTCATTGACGCCGTGACGGAAGAAGACAAACCCAGTGTAACGGTCACCCTCAACGGCGACGGCGTGATCGCGCCGGCGCTTCAGGCCATCCGCTTGGCGACTGAAATGGTGGCCGTATGCACGTCAGCGATCGAGGCTACAGATCTCAACGATCTACCTCGGGACGGGTTTTCCGGGCTGAGCTTCGTGCCTCACGCCGATCAAGCCAAGGCCAAGCTAGCTTATCGCGCGTGGATATTGGGGAAGGCGTTTCAGGAACTGGCCAGGGGGCTGAGGGCTACGCTCGAGCAAGCCTACATCTACACGCTTGGTTTGAGGGAAGGACGCAAGGTCGAGACCTGGGGCGAGTTCGAGGACATTTATCTCGCGGCGGAAAAGAAGGCGTCGAGTCTCAATTTTCCAGATTTGCTGCTGGCCGTGCAGGCGCAATTGGCGACGAAGCTCGATTTCTTTGAGGAGTACCGCTCGCTTCAGAGGGCTCGGAACTGTCTGGAACATCGCAATGGCGTTGTAGGTCATATTGACTGCGACGAAGGCGCGGGGGCCCTTAGCCTGAAGTTGCCCCGTTTGAAATGTTCTACCGTCAGCGACGGGGAAGAGATCGAGGTTCACAAGAACCAGTACTTTGAAAAGGGCGCGACGATCAAAATCAAAAGAGACTTGCGTATTCGTGTCTTCGCCTTGGGGGAAACGGTCTCTTTCACCGCGGAGGAATTCAGCGAGATCGCCATGGCGCTTCGCTTGTTCGTCGCCGACATTGCGCCGAAGCTGCCGATTTAGACCACCGGAATGGCGGTGGGTTGTCGGAGTGCATGCCTGCGAGATGGGCCATTCGAACTGGCACTGTGTTCTCCGGATTCCTATATCTAACCGGCGCTATCCCATGGGGACCATGACTGATGAGTGACGATTCTCCCGACTCTCCCAAGCCCATCAAGCTTGAGGACCTTAAGGTAAGCACCGGCAGTGGTGCCAAGCCATTGAGCGAGATTGCAAAAACACTTGCAGGTATTGGGTCACACGTAAATCCTGCTAAAAACTTGGCCATCCGCCTGCAGGAACAGCAAGACAAGTTCAGTGATTTGCTCCGGCCCTCGAAGGAGGCGGAGGCGCTTCGGAAGCGCTTTGAATCGCTCACACAGCCGTCGCCTGCAATGAGGTCCATACTGGATCAGGTGGAAGGCCAAAGGCGACTGCTCGATTCAATCTCGAAGCCGGATGCCGGGGGGCTATTGACCGAGCGAGCTATTTCGGCCCCTAGAATGCCGGATTTCCAGATGCCCAGAAACCCCATTCTGGACACGAATGCGCAGCTGGCAGAAATCGAACGGAAGTTTGAAAGCATGCTGGATGTCATGACAAACGCCGCGCGGATCGGCAACGATATTCAAGCCCAGGCAACGACCTTTATAGGAAAGTTCGAAGAGGCCTCCAGCCAGACCGACAGTTCAGCCAAAAAAGCAATTCTTGTCGGCGTATTTGCGCTCGTGATCGCCACGCTGAGTCCCTTCGCCCCGATGGTCGTTGATTACTTTTCGCCAAATCGCACCGTTCCGGCGATCGAGGCTCTCACGCGGGAGGTGGTTTCTGCCGATCGGGCGGCTAGCGCTGACAACCAGAAACTAATTGAGGCGCTCAAGGAGCGCGACGATCAGGCGACCGGAAGAATTGTCGAGGAAGTTCGCCGCAGGCAGGACGAAACGAATGCCATTCTGCGGGAGCTCATTGAGACCCTGAAAGATCGCAATGTGCCTGCCAACCCCTGAGAACCGGGCTCTGGCGCAAGAGTAGCTCTATGCGAACAGCTCACGGTCTCGGATCTTGAACGGGTCTGTATAGTCCTCAGCCCACCATGGGTCTTCACCGGCCGTAGGCGCCTTTTGCAAGGACGATGTCTTTTTG
>NZ_RZOI01000833.1:0-2444 GCF_004022645.1 Mesorhizobium sp. M4A.F.Ca.ET.020.02.1.1
CGCTTACCGAACGGCTCGCGGAAAAAGGTCTGCAGTTCTGCATCTTCGATCCGGAGGGCGATTATGACGGGCTGCAGGGCGCTGTGCCGCTTGGCGATTCCTCGGCTGCGCCAAGCAAGGACCAGTTGCTGCAGCTGATCGGCAAGCCTGACACCAATGTCGTCGTCAACGGCCTGGCGTTGAGGGTCGATGAGCGGCCGGACTTCTTCGCGGAACTCCTGCCCGGCCTTGGCAATGTCCGCTACCGCACGGCAAGACCGCATTGGCTGATCATCGACGAAGCGCATCACCTTCTGCCCAAGCGGCGCGAGGACACGCGAGCGGTGCTTTCGCTTGAATTGCCCGGGACAGTGCTGATCACGGTGCATCCGGAAGCGATCTCGACGGATGCCTTGCGCCTGGTGACGGTAGTGATTGCGCTCGGACCTCAAGCGAAAGGCGTGATCAAGACGTTCTGCAAGGAAACCGGACTGGAGGCGCCGGGAAACATCCCCACCCCGAAAGGAGATCGCGTACTGCTCTGGCGGCCGCATACCGGCAAGAAGCCCTTTACCGTCAAGGCGATGGAGCCCAGCCAATCGCTGAAGCGGCACAGCCGCAAATATGCCGAGGGCCAGCTCGACGAAGCAGGCAGCTTCTATTTCAAGGGTCCCAAGAATGCGATGAACCTGAGGGCGCACAATCTGATCATCTTTGCCCAGATGGCGGAAGGCATAGACGACAAGACCTGGATGCATCATCTGCGCGCCGGCGACTATTCGGAATGGTTCCGCCGTCAGATCAGGGACAAGGAGCTGGCGCGCGAAACGGCCATGGCGGAAAAGGACAAGGCGCTTTCGGCCGAGGAGAGCCGCAAGCTGGTGCTCGATGCCGTACGCCGCCGCTATACGGCGCCAGCGACCGCTCCGGAGAAGTAGCCGATTGGCGGCATGTTGGCCGCCGCCTCAGCTCGCCTCGCGCATCGCCTCGGCGGCCTGCAGGTCGACGGAGACCAGCTGGCTGACGCCCTGCTCGGCCATGGTGACGCCGAACAGCCGGTCCATGCGCGCCATGGTGATCGGGTTGTGGGTGATGATGACGAAGCGCGTCTCTGTAGTACGGGACATCTCGTCCATCAGATTGCAGAAGCGCTCGACATTGTGGTCGTCGAGCGGCGCGTCGACCTCGTCGAGCACGCAGATCGGCGCCGGATTGGTGAGGAACACAGCGAAGATCAGCGACATCGCCGTCAGCGCCTGCTCGCCGCCGGAGAGTAGCGTCATGGTCTGCGGCTTCTTGCCCGGTGGGCGGGCGAGGATTTCGAGCCCGGCTTCCAGCGGATCCTCGGATTCGATCAGCTGCAGTTCGGCCGTGCCGCCGCCGAACAGATGCGAGAACAGGCGCTGGAAATGGCCGTTGACCACCTCGAACGCCGACAGCAGCCGCTCGCGCCCTTCGCGGTTCAGGCTCTGGATCGCCTGCCGCAATTTGCGGATCGCCTCGATGATGTCCTCGCGCTCGGAAACGATGGTCTCCAGCCGGTCGGACAGCTCCTTCTGCTCTTCCTCGGCGCGCAGGTTGACGGCGCCGAGCCGCTCACGCTCGACCTTCAGCCGGTCGAGCTGACGCTCGACATCGGCCATTTCGGGCATCGGTTCATCGGCTTCCAGACCGGTGTGGCGGATGACCAGGTGCGGTGGCGTGTTCAGCGTTTCCTGGATGCGCGCCTCGACCTCCAGCCGCCGCTCGTCGGCGGCGGTCAGCCGCTCCTCGGCGCGGACGCGGGTTTCGCGCGCTTCGGCGAGCGATTGGATGGCAGCGGTCGCGGCCTTGTCGAATTCGGCCTGTTTGTTCTCTGCTTCCTGCAAGCGGTCGGCCGCTGCCTGGCGCAGCGTCTCCGCCTCGGCCAGTTGCGAGAGCAGCGCGCGGCGCCTGGCATCGATCTCATCGGGAGCATCGGCCAGCCGCTCGCGCTCGGCCTCGGCTTCCGCCTTGCGCTCGCCAAGGGCGGCGATCTGCGTCGAGGCGTTCTCGGCCCGCTCCAGCCAGCTGCGGCGCTCGGCGCCGATGGCTTCGAGCCGGCGCACACGCGCTTCGGCTTCGCGCCGCAAGCCCTCATGGACGGCGCGCGCGTCGGCAAGAGTGGCTCGATCGCGCGAGACATTGTCCGAGGACTGTTCGAGCTGCAGTTGCAGGTCACCGAGATCGGGCGCGTCCTGCAGCAGCGTTTCGGCTTCCAGGAAGGCCGCCTGGGTTTCCTCATGGCTGTCGACGACGCGGGCGCGCGCCTCGTCGAGCGCGGCGCGCCGGCTCACCAGTTCGCCGCCGGCCTTCTCGGCCTCGGCCAGCGCGTTGCGGGCGGCATCCAGCCCATGCTGGGCATCGCGGCCGGCCTGGCGGGCATTGCGCTCGGCCTCGCTTGCCTGGCGCAGCGCCTGTTCGGCCTGGGCAAGGGCTGCTTCGGC
>NZ_RZOI01000834.1:0-2443 GCF_004022645.1 Mesorhizobium sp. M4A.F.Ca.ET.020.02.1.1
AGCCGGAGCCATGGCCGCCCGCGCCGCCGATGCGCTCGATGCGGCAGACGGCAGGGCCGACGCGGTCGACCGCATCGGCGACGGTCGTCGAATAGGCGTCGAGCAGCGTGTCGTCGGTTTGGAGTTTGGCGGCGGCGAGGGCCATGAGCGGGCTCCGTGATATCAGGCTTGATCGTGACTATATGTGCGGAGCGGCTGCGACAGCCGCGACCTGACCAGATGGCCAGTCGTGAGGCCAACTGGCCATCAGGCGAGTACCGGCCAGCGCGCTGTCGAACGATATCTGGGTAACCGCAAACCCAGGAGAACCATGATGAGCGACTTCAATTTGAGCGCATTTTCCGACGCAATCGCCGATCTCGCGGCAGCGGCCGCGCCGGCGACGGCGAGCCTTGCAACCCATCATCATCGGACAGCGAGCGCCTTCCACTGGCGCGACGGCTATTTCGTCACCGCCGAGGAAGTCGTGGAGGCGGGCGAGGAGATCGAGCTGACGCTGACTTCGGGCGAAACGGTCAAGGCCGAGCTTGTCGGCCGCGATCCCTCGACCGGGGTCGCCCTACTGAAGCCGGCCGACGCGGCAAATGCGCCGTCGCTCGCCAGAGCGGATGCGGTGCGGCCGGGCCATGTCGCCATCACCGTCGGCAACAGCGACGGCGCGGCGCTTGCCGTGTTCGGCTCGGTCGGCGAGGTCGGTCCGGCCTGGCGCTCGATGCGCGGCGGCACGATCGACCGGCGCATCAATCTCGCCGTCAATGCCGGCTCTCGCTTCGAGGGTGGTCCCGTGCTCGATGCCAAGGGCGGGCTGATCGGCATGCTCCTGTTCGGGCCGCGCCGGCGGGCACTGGTCATGCCTTACGAGACGATCGAGCGGGCGGTGGCGACGCTGCGCGAGAAGGGCCACGTCGCGCGCGGTTATCTCGGCGCCGGCCTGCATCCGGTCCACAACAGCGACACCCACGGCGCGATGGTGATGAGCCTCGACGACAACGGTCCGGCCAAGGCCGCCGGCCTGCATCTCGGCGACATAATCGTGGCATGGAACGGCGAGGCGGTGCAGGGCCCGCGTGACCTGATCCGCAAGCTCGGGCCGGACAGCGCCGGAGCGTCGGTGACGCTCGGCGTCGTGCGCGCCGGCGAGGCGCGCGATGTTGCCGTGTCCATCGGCGAAAAGCCGCTGAGCTGAGGGCATGATGGCGGTCGCGGCGATAGCAAACCACAGGAAGGCGGATCAGGCCGCCGCAGAGCGGCGGCTGACCGTGCTGATCGCGCTCGGCAGCGCCGCGCGGGCCGAGCAACTATCCGAGGCGCTCGCCGCAACCGGCGATCTGCTGCCGGTCATGGCCGGGAACCGATCAGGACAGGCCGTGGATGTCGCCATCATCGACGAGGATGGCCTGGAGGGCAGGGCGATCGATGCTGCGCTGCCCAGGGTGCTGCTGTCGCGGCGTCCCGATCATGAACAGCCCGCCGACAGCGTGCTTGCCGTGCTGCCCGCTTCGTCCGACGAATTGCTGATCGCCGCTGCCGCGCGGCTTGCAGCCGCCGGCTACCGTATTTCGGGCGCGGGCGGGCCGCTGGCCGGTCGGCACGACGACCTCTCCTTCCATGACAGCGATCCGTTCGACGAGGATCGTGCCGACACAAACCATGCCCGGCCAACGCTTTCGCCTCGCGAGGCGGAAGTGTTGGCGCTCCTTGCCGAGGGCGCGCCCAACAAGGTGATCGCCCGACGGCTGAACATTTCCGTGCACACGGCGAAGTTCCATGTCGCGGCGATCCTGATCAAGCTCGGTGCCGCCAACCGCACCGATGCGATCGCCATCGCCATGCGGCAGGGGCTGGTGCTGGTCTGAGGGCCTATTGATATTCCGGTGAGGCCGGCCTGCGAATGGCGGCTTCCTGCGCTTGTACGGCGCCGCGCGTCCTGTTGGACGCGCTAAGGACGCCGTACCACTCATACTTTGCGCATGATCCTTTCCAAAAATCGTACCGATTTTGGGGTCATGCGCGTGCTCACGTACTTTAAGTACGCTCCGCTCCGGTTCTCGGAAGCCACCATTCTCGACTCGGCCTGACCGGAATCTCAATAGACCCTGTTCCGCCTCACCTCGTTTCTGGACCCTACGCAGCGTAACCCGCTCGCGGCGGGTCGGGCCTTGCGCTCTGGTCGCCTGCCGCGCAAAAGTTCGCGCCTGCGATGTAGTTAAGGAAGCGGAGAAAAAATGTCGCTCAAGGGAAAGACGCTGTTCATCTCCGGCGGGTCGCGCGGCATCGGGCTGGCGATCGCGCTGCGCGCGGCGCGCGACGGCGCCAATGTGACGATCGCCGCCAAGACGGCGGAGCCGCATCCGAAGCTGCCGGGCACGATCTACACGGCGGCGGAGGAGATCGAGCAGGCCGGCGGCAAGGCGCTGCCGGTGCTATGCGACATTCGCGAGGA
>NZ_RZOI01000835.1:0-2435 GCF_004022645.1 Mesorhizobium sp. M4A.F.Ca.ET.020.02.1.1
CTGTTCGACAATGCGAAACTCGAGCCCGGCGAGACGATCCTCGTCCATGCCGGCGGCTCCGGCATCGGCACCGCCGCGATCCAGTTGGCGAAGAAGATGGGTTGCACCGTCATCACCACGGTCGGCTCGAACGACAAGATCGACAAGGCCAAGGCGTTGGGGGCCGACCATGTCATCAACTACCGCGAGGACCGTTTCGAAGGCGTCGTGCGCAAGCTGACCAAGAAGAAGGGCGTCGACGTCGTCTTCGAGCATGTCGGCGCCGACACCTTCGCCGGCTCGATGCTGTGCCTGAAGCGCGGCGGCCGCCTGGTCACATGCGGCTCCACCTCCGGCGTGTCGACACAGGTCAATCTGATGCAGCTCTTCCAGCAGCAGCTGAAGCTGCTCGGCTCCTTCGGCTGCCGCATGGAGAACATGGCCGATGCGATGCAGAAGATGGCGGCCGGCCTCGTCGCTCCCGTCATCGACACCGAGGTCGGCTTCGACGACATCGACGCGGCGCTGAAGCGCATGGAAGGCCGCGACGTGTTCGGCAAGATCATCCTGCGCGTCTAAGGCAAATGGTCGGTAAGGTGCTCAAGAAAGCCCGCCGGGACTTCATGTTCCGCTACGGCCGGCGGCTGCGCCAGATGGAGCACTGGCTGGTGGCGCGCCTGGCCATGGCGATGATCTCGCTGCTGCGGCTCCTGCCGCCGGACAAGGCGCTCAACTTCGCCGACCGCGTCGCCCGCCGCATCGGCCCGCTGGTCGGACGTCATCGGGTCGCGGTCAACAATCTGCGGCGCGCCTATCCCGCAAAGAGCGACGCCGAGATCGAGGCCATCGCGCTGGACATGTGGGGCAACATGGCCCGCCTCGCGGCCGAGTATATCTTCCTCGATGCGCTGTTCGATTTCGATCCGAATGCGACGAAGCCGGGCCGGGTCGAGGTGCGCGGTGTCGAGCATTTCGCCGAGATCGCCGGCGAGAAGAAGCCGCATATCCTGTTTACCGGCCATCTCGGCAATTTCGAGCTGCTGCCCGTGGCCGCGGCCACCTTCGGCATGAACATCACCGCGCTGTTTCGCCCGCCCAATAATCCCTATCTCGCCGATTACATCCACTCGACGCGCCGCTCGACCATGGGAGGCTTGCTGCCCTCCTCGACCGGCGCTTCCTTCGCGCTTGCCGCCATCCTGGAGAACGGCGGCAATATCGGCGTGCTCGTCGACCAGAAATTCTCCAGCGGACTGGAGACGACCTTCTTCGGCCGCCCTTGCCAGAGCAATCCGGTACTGGGCATGCTCGCCCGCCACTACGACTGCGACGTCTATCCGGCACGCTGCGTCCGGCTGCCGGACAACCGTTTCCGCCTCGAGATCGAGGACAAGCTGACCTTGCCGCGCACAGAGAGCGGCAGTGTCGACGTCCACGCCACCACCCAGCTTCTCGCCGACGTCGTCGAGCGCTGGGTGCGCGAGGATCCCGGCCAGTGGATGTGGTTCCACAAAAGGTGGGAGATGAGCGGCCGCCGCCGCAGCCGGCGTGGGCAGGCGAAAGTAGTCAGCTGAGCGCACCCAGGGTCGGTTTCCCAGCGCGGTCTGCACTGCCTGAAGGTTTTCCGGAAATCGAGGACTGAGGCCACCAGCAAAGAAAAGCCGCGAAGATTGCTCTTCGCGGCTTTGATGTAGCTCTTGCTTACCTGACCCTAGAGGAACGGCACGGTAAAATTCGACCGGTACGTATCCATGGTAGCGCCGTTGCGGTCCTCCGACAGCAGCGTATCCGAGCCGAAGCTCGCCCGCAGGCCGATCACATATTTGTGGACGTTCACGCTGCCCGGACCTTCGGAGAAAGTCAGATGATCCAACTGGTAGCGTCCGAAGACGGACCACGGCGTACCTGTGAAACGGTAGGTGGCCTGCAGAGCCGCCGAGACGGTGTCGAAGTGCGCGCCGTCCGCCGAAAGTCTCGCGAAGCCAAGTTCGCCGTCGAAGCGAAGGTTGTCCTGGGCGAAGTAGCGCACCACGCCGCGGCCACCCCAATTGTCGAGATGCTCGGATTCACCGGAGGCCCGCAACTGGCCGTAGTAGACTTGTCCGTAGACGGTCACGTTGCCGAAATAGGCTTGAGCTTCAGGGCCGACCGAGAAGGAGTATAGATCGGCACCGCCGAAATCTTCGCCGCCATATCCCGTGATCGTAGCGAAACCGCCGAGCGCATAGGCGCTCGGATCGCGCCAGTAGCCATGGATTGCGCCGCCGTAGCTGTAGATGTTCGTACCCTCGACCCACAGCGAATCGATCACCGCGTCGGTCTGGATGTTCCAGCGAGCGTCGATCGGAAAATTGACCCGGGCGGCGCCGCCGGCGGTCGTGCCGTCTGCATCGTCCCCGGGGGTCGCGAAGTAGAGACCGCCGAGATATACCTCGCCGTAGCCTGAAATATGCGGC
>NZ_RZOI01000836.1:0-2434 GCF_004022645.1 Mesorhizobium sp. M4A.F.Ca.ET.020.02.1.1
CGTTATGGAGAGACCCCGATGGCCACCCAGCGCATCCTTGACTTCCTCGCCACCCGACGTCCGAACGGCCCGTGCCTCGTCGTCGACCTCGATGTCGTGCGCGACAATTTCCGCGCCTTCGAGAAGGCGTTGCCCGATTCCAAGATCTACTATGCGGTGAAAGCAAACCCGGCGCCGGAGATCCTGCGCCTGCTTGCTGCGATGGGCTCGTCCTTCGACACCGCATCGGTTGCCGAGGTCGAGATGGCCATGGACGCCGGCGCGCCGGCCGACCGCATCTCCTTCGGCAACACCATCAAGAAGGAGCGTGATATCGCACGCGCCTACCAGCTCGGCATCCGCCTGTTCGCGGTGGACTGCGTCGAGGAGGTCGAGAAGATCGCCCGCGTCGCACCCGGCGCGCGCGTCTTCTGCCGCGTGCTGACCGACGGCGAGGGCGCCGAATGGCCGCTGTCGCGCAAGTTCGGCTGCGTGCCGGCAATGGCGGTCGACGTGCTGCGCCATGCCAAGGCGCTCGGCCTCGACGCCTATGGCGTGTCGTTCCATGTCGGCTCGCAGCAGACCGATCTCACGGCCTGGGACCGCGCGCTGGGCGATGCCAAGAAGGTGTTCGCGACGCTCGCCGACGAGGGCATCGTTCTGAAAATGGTCAATATGGGCGGCGGCTTCCCGACCCGTTACCTGAAGGACGTGCCGGTGGCGCAGGCCTACGGCCAGGCGATCTTCTCGGCGCTGCGCAAGCATTTCGGCAACGCGCTGCCCGAGACCATCATCGAGCCAGGTCGTGGCATGGTCGGCAATGCCGGCGTCATCAAGTCGGAAGTCGTGCTGATCTCGAAAAAGGCCGACAACGACAATGTGCGCTGGGTGTTCCTCGACATCGGCAAGTTCGGCGGCCTCGCCGAAACCATGGACGAGGCGATCCGCTACCCGATCGTCACCGCCCATGACGGCACCGAGACCGCGCCTTGCGTGCTCGCCGGTCCGACCTGCGATTCGGCCGACGTGATGTACGAGAAGACGCCCTATCCGCTGCCTCTGTCGCTGACCATCGGCGACGAGGTGCTGATCGAAGGCACCGGCGCCTACACGACGACCTATTCCTCGGTCGCCTTCAACGGCTTCGAGCCGCTCCGATCCTACGTGATCTGACCGGTTCGCAAGAACCGTTCTGATCATCCCAGGTGGGCGCATGTTCGCCCACCCGGGCTCGCCTGTGGAACAGACCTCCGCTCGTGAAGGATCGCGGACATGGAATACCTGATCAAATCGGCCATCGCGGCCACCGACATTGCCCCCTCATCCGGCCCTTCGGATCAGCTCTTCTTCGCGGGGGAGAAGAGCCCGATGGCAGCGCTTGCGCCCTCCCTGGCCCAACGGGCACAGGCTGGCTCGCGCGGCGAGCCGGGTGAGGGGGCCTCACAGGCTCCGGCATTCACCGTCGTGGCGGAAAGCGCCGGCGATATCGAGGCGCGCGAGGACCTGCTCGACCGCGCCATGGGACCTGGCCGTCGTAGGAAGTCGTCGGAGAAGCTGCGGCGCGGCCGCCGGCCCTCGGAAGGCCTGGCCTTTGTCGCACGCGATGCCTCGGGCGCGGTCCTCGGCACCGTGAGGCTTTGGGATGTGACGTTGGGCGAAGGCGGTCCGGCGGCCCTTCTACTCGGACCGCTTGCCGTCGAACCGGCGCTCAAGGGCTCCGGTGTCGGTTCGGCGCTGATGCGGCATGCGGTGACTGAAGCGGCGCGCCTCGGCCATGGCGCCATCCTGCTCGTCGGCGACGCGCCCTACTACGGGCGCTTCGGATTTTCGGCGGCGAAGACCGGCGCCCTCGCGATGCCCGGCCCCTATGAGCGGCACCGCCTGCTGGCGCTGGAACTGATGGAGGGCGTGCTCGACGACGCACACGGCACGCTTAAGGCTGCGGGACGCAAGCAGAAGGCGCAGTCGCTGGCCGCCTAGACATCATCCCAAAGAGTGGGAACCGGTTTTGTGCAAGGTCACGGTCAAACCGAAAGAAAACGCCGCCCATCGAGGCGGCGTTTTGCTTTGATCTTGGCGCTGTCGTCAACCAAGCAACTGGCTTAGCGCCATGGCGACAGTCATGTCGCCCTCGACCTTTATCTTGCCGGACATGAAGGCCATGGTCGGGTTGAGGTCGCCGGCGAGCAGCGAATCCAGATCGTCGAGCGACAGCTTGACGGTGCAGTCGGTCGGCGCATCGGTGGTGGAGACCGTGGCGCCGTCGATGACGATGACACCGTCGCTGCCGGTGTCGAACTTGACCGAATGCTCGAAGCCCGCGCTTGCCACGCGCGACTTGATCCTGTCGGCAATCTCCTGAACGCTCACGGCGGTTCTCCTCATCTTGTTGCGTTTGATACGCGGCGGCGCATTGCCGGGGCATGTCGCGATCACGGTCGCTGACGCATATAGC
>NZ_RZOI01000837.1:0-2426 GCF_004022645.1 Mesorhizobium sp. M4A.F.Ca.ET.020.02.1.1
GTAGGGCAGTAGGGCAGTAGGGCAGTAGGGCGAGCCACTCGAGGCACTTCACATATTGCCCTACTGCCTTATTCCCCTAAATCAAATGCCTTCGCCGGCAAGCTCCTCCGACAGCGTCGAGACCTGGTCCTGGGCGCTGCGCATCATCGGGTAGATGGCGAGCACCTTCTGCCAGGCTTCAAGGGCCGACTGCTTGTGGCCGGTCTCGGCCATGATCTGCGCCAGGCCGGACAGAGCGCCGAAATGGCGCGGCTCAAGGTGCAGCGTGTGGTCGATGTCCGACATCGACTTACCGTAGTTCTTCATCATGAAATGCACAGTGGCGCGGCGGTTCCAGCCTTCAGCATACGTCGGCTGCAAGGTCACCACCTGGTCGAGGAAATCGAGCGCGACGTCGTATTTCTGGTTTTCCATCGCCTTTTGCGACCATTGCATCATCAGGTCGATCGAGGCGCTGCCGGACTGGGCCCATTCGCTCCAGATACGCTGGGCTATGCGCGTCGCGGCCTTTTCGTTGCGCTCGCGCTTCAGGTCGGTGAATAGCTGGTCGAGGCGGGCCTGGCTGGTCGTGGCGACGGGGGGAGCGACCGGATCATCCGCCCAGGCCAGCAAGACAGTGAGCGGCAAGAGGGCGGCCGGCAGGACCGCGCCGGACAGGCAAAGGGTCGCGAGAAAAGCAAGACGAATCCGCATCGCCGGAATCTAGTCCCGGTCGGCGGATCGTCAAAGTGATTTTAGCGTGAAGGAGCCGGCAGGCCGGCGACAAACATCGGGCGCGGTGTGGTCTCTTTTGCATGTCGTTGTCCCAAAACCGCTTCGGCACTTTTGGGCGACATGCGCTGAGCCGCGCACAAGGCTCAGCCCTGACGCGCCTTGTAACGCGGGGCGGTCTTGTTGATGATGTAGATGCGGCCCTTGCGACGAACCAGTCGGTTGTCACGGTGACGGGCCTTCAGCGCCTTGAGCGAATTCTTGATCTTCATGGTCTTGCCTGTTCGGTCAGGGCCCGCTGCCGGGCCGAATTTTAAAGGCGCGCCCGAAAAAGCGCGCCTTTGAACTTGCGTGGCTCATAAACGAGGAGGCTTGCCCGTGTCAACCGCAAGCATGCTTTATGGCGTGCGCAAATGCCTGGCAATCAAATGTTCGCCATCTCCGCTCTGTGGCATTGCGCGGCCGGGATCGGGCTGGAATGGTGCCGTCGGCCCGCGAGATGATTTGGAGACGCTGATGCGCCCGATGTTTCTGTTCGCCTGTCTTGCCGTGCTGGCGGCGGCCCCGGCCGCGCGGGCGCAGGAATGCGACCGCAACGACGACAGCCAGCAGATGATGAATATCTGCGCCGATGCCGACTACCAGGCCGCCGACGCCAAGCTCAATGCAACCTACAAGGGTCTTGTCGGCGATGGCGACGAGAAGTCCAACAAAATGCTGCAGGCGGCGCAGCGCGCCTGGATCACGTTCCGCGACGCGGAATGCGCCTATTCCGCGGCGGACAGCGAGGGCGGCTCCATCCATCCGATGGAGGTCTCGCAGTGCCTGACGGAGCTGACCAACGAGCGCGTCAAACAGCTCACTTCCGGCCGCAACTGCCAGGAAGGCGATGCAAGCTGCGCCAGCCCAGACGAGGACGAAGATCAGGATATGCAGTAAGCCGGCCGTTGTCGGCAACCGGCTTCCAGATCATGCTCAACTTCGACGGCTGACGCGGGTGAAATGACCCATCTTGCGGCCGGGGCGCGATTCGGCCTTGCCGTAGAGATGCAACATCAGGTCGGGCTCGGCGAGCAGGGCCGGAACGCGTTTGATGTCGTCGCCGATCAGGTTTTCCATCACGCAGTCCGAGTGGCGGCCGGGCGTGCCCAGCGGCAGGCCGGCGACGGCGCGGATATGCTGCTCGAACTGGGAGACCGTCGCGGCGGCCTCCGTCCAGTGGCCGGAATTATGGACGCGCGGCGCCATCTCGTTGGCGAGCAGCGAGCCGTCGGCAAGTACGAAGAACTCGACGCCGATGACGCCGACATAATCGAGCGCGGCCAATATCTTTGCCGCCGCGGCCTGCGCCGCCGCCGCCGTCTGATGGCTGATTCTTGCCGGTAGGGTCGACGTGTGCAGGATGCCGTCGCGATGGACATTCTCGGCCGGATCGAAGGCGGCGATGCTCCCGTCAGGACCACGCGCGGCGATCACCGAGATCTCGCGCTCGAAGGCGACGAAGGATTCGAGGATCAGCGGCACGTTGCCCATCGCCTCGCAGGTGCCGGAAAAGCCACCGGTGTCCATATTGCGGAAGACGCGCTGGCCCTTGCCGTCATAGCCCAGGCGCCTGGTCTTCAGGATGCCGCTGCCGCCGAATTCCTTCAGCGCCGCCGTCAGTTCGGCGTCATTGTCGATTGCGCGAAACTCGGCCGTGGCAATGCCGATGCCGT
>NZ_RZOI01000838.1:0-2426 GCF_004022645.1 Mesorhizobium sp. M4A.F.Ca.ET.020.02.1.1
GGCCGGCCTCGTGCTTTCCGATCTCGATTTCGCTTCCAAGGCGGCGATCTCGGAGATCGCGGCGCGCGTCGGCGTCAGTGAGCCGACGGTAACCCGCTTCTGCCGCAATCTCGGCTGCGAGGGCCTGCGCGATTTCAAGTTCTACCTGGCGCAAGCGATCGCCATCGGCGGGCCGTATCTGTCGCCGGCGCCGCTTAGCCGCGACGCGCGCGAGCAGCGCATCGCATCGGCCATCACCGAAGCGGCGATAGCGGCCATCCAGCGCGCCGGCGAGAACCTCGACATGGCGGCGCTGGTCGGCGTCGCCGCGCGCATCGCAACTTCCGGCAATGTCTTGTGCGTCGGCTCCGGCGGCATCTCCTCGATGATGGCGACCGAAATGCAGAACCGGCTGTTCCGGCTGGGCATGCCGGTGCTGGCGCAGATCGACGGGCAGCTGCAGCGCATGTACGCCGCGGTCGCGACGCCCGAGACGACGCTGGTCGCCTTTTCGGTTTCCGGCTATGCGCGATCGGTCATCGAGGCGGTGCAGGTCGCGCAGCAGTATGGCGCCACGACGGTCGCCATCACCGCGCCGGACTCGGCACTGGCCAAGGCCGCCGATACGGTCATCCATCTGCAGTCGTTCGAGGACGGCAACATCTACAAGCCGACATCGTCGCGCTACGCGCTGCTCGCCATCGTCGACATGATCGTGACCTCGGTCGCCGAGACGCGCGGCCCGAAGGTGCTGGAGAACCTGCGCCGCATCAAGCAGAGCGTGAACACGCTGAAGGTCGACGACCCCCGCCTGCCGCTGGGGGATTGAGGGGGCATCTTTCCATGGTCACGTGATGCCGAATGGGGACATTCGGTGAGAACCGAGTCAATCCTGGAATCGTCGCGCCGCCCCTCATCCGCCTGCCGGCACCTTCTCCCCGTAAACGGGGAGAAGAGAGCTGGCCGCGCCCGCAGCGCAATCTTCTGCAACGTTTATGGTTGGCGAAATCGCCGGCGAAGGCATCTTTCTCCCCGTCACAATACGGGGAGAAATGCCCGGCAGGGCAATGAGGGGCAGCGCCGACCGATGATGTGACTAGCAGCCATCAATGCGATTTGCCTTGGCTGCCGCTGAATGCCTCGATGCGCTTCGCCAGCTCAGCCGCATCTCCCACTATCCGCAGCGTCTTCAGCCGCGCCGTGGCGCCGGCGACGACCGCGACGGCCGACGCCGGAACGCCCAGCGCCTTGCCGACCAGCCGTTCCAGCGCCTGGTTGGCGGCGCCGTTTTCCGGCACGGCGCGCACGCGGGCCTTGAGGTGGCTTCTCCCGTCGGCGGAAGTCTCGACGCCGTCTATCCGATCAAGCGCCGCCTTCGGTGTCAGCCGCACGAACAGGTCGATGCCGTCGTCGCGCGAGCGGAACGGCGGCATGCTCATGCCTTCACACGACCAGCGACAGCACAGTCGTCAGCAGGAACTGGCGGATGAAGAAAATGATCAGCAAGAGGATGATCGGCGAGATGTCGATGCCGCCGAGATCGGGCATGAAACGGCGGATCGGCCTAAGCGCCGGTTCGGTCAGCCTGTAGAGCACGTTGCCGATGGTGCCGACGAACTGGTTGCGCGAGTTGACGACGTTGAAGGCATAGAGCCAGGAAAAGATCGCCGAGGCGATTATGATCCACCAGTAGAGGTCAAGCGCCATGACGATGGTCTGAATAAGGGCGATCATGCCGGTCTCCAATTGTTGCCGACATGTAGCCATTGCCGGCCAAAGCGGCAAGAGCCGCCGTGCGTGCGAGCCGCAACGGCGGCCGATCCGCGCTCGTTTCGCCTTGACACGAAACCGCCGCGCCCGATAAATGCGCCATCCGCTGGACGGGGCTGTAGCTCAGCTGGGAGAGCGCATCGTTCGCAATGATGAGGTCAGGGGTTCGATCCCCCTCAGCTCCACCAGCGGGATTTCTCGAGCCCTTGACCCGAATGGATTTCGCAGCCGTTTCGCCCGCTCGGTTGCCGTTTCGGCATAGGCGAAACGAAGCAAATCATTCGTAGGCAAATGTTTCCGGGTCGATGATTTCGGTAACAGCCCGCCGTTTTCCGTGCCATCCCCGCGAAACAGACCCGACGCATCTATCCCCGTTCCGACGGCGCGCAGCAGCCGTCCCAACAGAGGAAGCGCAATGTCAGTGCTTGCAATCCTTGTCCATTTTGGCCGCGCGATCATCGATGCGCACAACAATGCAAAGGTCAGAAACCGGACGGACACCCTACCGCCCCGCGCGCACCCCGAGACCGGCAAGGAAGGTCCCGGCAAGCATCAGAGCCAAAGGCGACACGACACGCCGCCACGATGACATCGTTTGCCATCTAATCCCGCAAACTGAAGACAAAAGGCGCGGTGCGGGTGACGCGGGCGCCGAGTTCGGATGGCGGCGCCGGCAC
>NZ_RZOI01000839.1:0-2425 GCF_004022645.1 Mesorhizobium sp. M4A.F.Ca.ET.020.02.1.1
GCGTCGCCTCGAAGGCGGCAATCAGCGGCTTCGGCGCCGACCCCCGGCCGCGCAGGCGCAGCAGGAAGGCGGCAAAACCTTCGCGGTCGTCGACTGAAATCGGCTGGTTCATGCGAGCGCCTTGGTCAGTTGGTCGCGAATTTCATGAGCGGTAAGGTCGAGCTGCAACGGCGTCACCGACACCAGCCGGTTGCGCATGGCATGGAGATCGGTGCCCTTCTTGCCTTCGACCGGCTCGCGACCGAAGCGCAGCCAGTAGTAAGGCAGGCCGCGCCCGTCGCGGCGCTCGTCCACCTACAGGCTGTGCACCAGCTTGCCTTGCGAGGTGACGACGGTGCCCTCGATCTCGTCGGGCGCGCAATTCGGAAAATTGACGTTGAGCAGCACGCCGTCCGGCAATGGCATTGCGACCAGCTTTTTCAGCAGCGCAGGCGCCAGCGCCTCGGTGGTCTCGTAGGGAACGACGCGGTCCTAGCCGGCATAGGAATAGGCCTGGCTGACCGCGATTGAGCGGACGCCGAGCAGCGCGCCCTCCATGGCGCCCGCGACGGTGCCCGAATAGGTGACGTCGTCGGCGATGTTGGCGCCGGAATTGACGCCGGACAGGATGAGGTCGGGCATGCCCGGCAGGATCTTCTTGACACCCATGATGACGCAATCGGTCGGCGTGCCGCGCACGGCGTAGTGCTTGTCGCCGATCTTCCTTAGCCGCAGCGGCTCGGAGATCGACAGCGAATGCGCGTAGCCGGATTGATCCTGCTCCGGCGCCACCACCCAGACGTCGTCCGACAGCGTACGCGCGATGCGCTCGAGCGACGCCAGGCCCTCGGCGTGGATGCCGTCGTCATTGGTCAGCAGAATGCGCATTACTTCGATTCGATCTTCGTCAGACCGCCCATGTAAGGCCGCAGCGCTTCAGGAATGGTTACGCTGCCATCCTCATTCTGGTAGTTTTCGATGACGGCGATCAGCGCGCGGCCGACGGCGGTGCCCGAACCGTTGAGTGTATGGACGAAGCGGTTGCCTTTGCCGTCCTTGTCCTTGTAGCGGGCATCCATGCGCCTGGCCTGGAAATCGCCGCAGACCGAGCAGGACGAGATTTCGCGATAGGCGTTCTGGCCGGGCAGCCACACCTCGATGTCATAGGTCTTGCGCGCGCCGAACCCCATGTCGCCGGTGCACAGCGTCACCGTGCGGAACGGCAGCTCCAGTCGCTTCAGCACCGCCTCGGCGCATTCCGTCATGCGCTCATGCTCGGCGATCGACGTCTCCTGATCGGTGAGAGAGACCAGCTCCACCTTGTAAAACTGGTGCTGGCGCAGCATGCCGCGCGTGTCGCGCCCTGCCGACCCCGCTTCCGAGCGGAAGCATGGCGTCAGCGCTGTAAAGCGCAACGGCAGTTTTTCGTGCGCGGTGATCTCCTCGCGCACGAGGTTGGTAAGCGACACTTCGGCGGTGGGGATCAAGCCCAGGCGGCCATCGCCATGCGGAGTGAAGAAGAGGTCGCCCTCGAATTTCGGCAATTGCCCGGTGCCGAACAGCACCTCGTCGCGCACCATCAATGGCGGCTGGACTTCCTCGTAGCCATGTTCGGTCGTGTGCAGGTCGAGCATGAACTGGCCAAGCGCGCGCTCCATACGCGCGAGTTGGCCGGTCAGCACCGTGAAGCGCGAGCCGGAAAGCCTCGCCGCCCGCTCGAAATCCATCATGCCCAGCGCTTCGCCGACCTCGAAGTGCTCCTTCACCCAGTTCGGCCGCGCCGGCGCCTTGCCGACAATGCGCTTGACGACATTGTCATGCTCGTCCCTGCCGACCGGCACATCGTCCAGCGGCACGTTGGGCAGCACGGCCAGCGCGTCGTTCAGCGCCTTGTCGAGCTCGCGCTCGCGCGCTTCGCCGTTCTGGATGAAGGCCTTGATCTCGCCGACTTCGGCCTTGAGCTTCTCGGCAAGCGCCGCGTCGCCCGAACGCATGGCGTTGCCGATCTCCTTTGAGGCGGCGTTGCGGCGTTCCTGCTTCACCTGCAGCTCTGTCAAATGCTCGCGCCGCGCCTCGTCCTTGGCGATCAGCCCGTCGACAGTGGATTGCGCCTCCCCGGCTGACCACGAGCGCTTCACCAACGCCTCGGCAAGAGCCTTCGGGTTGTCGCGAATCCATTTGATGTCAAGCATGGTTGTCCGTCCTTGGCTAAGGCCCGAGGGCGTAAACCGCATCCATGATCGATGCAAGACGGGCGAATGCCGCCGCCCGTTTTTTTCCGGCTCTGCCTAGCTTGGAGCCTGCGTCGACGACGCATCAGCGGCCTTCTCGGCCATTTCCGCTCCGGCCTCCTGCTTCTCGCGCGCCAGACGGTCCCGCTCCTGGCCGCGTTCGACCAGCCGGGCCGACCAGATGGCGACCTCGTAGAGCAGGATGGTCGGGATGG
>NZ_RZOI01000083.1:0-13937 GCF_004022645.1 Mesorhizobium sp. M4A.F.Ca.ET.020.02.1.1
TTCCGTAACCGAAGCCGCAACGATTGCGCTCCTGCTGCGCCTGGCAGCGACCCTGGCAGACCTTATGGGCTTTGTTTTGGGGATCGCTCTCCTGGCGCTCCGGAGGACTGGATCAGTCTCATGAAATTGACCGGACAACTTTCTTTCGCGCTGATCGCGGCCGCGCTCGTTTCGCTCGTCCTCGCGCGATTTCACGTCTTCAACGGCTATCTCGTGTTTGCTCTGGCGTATCTGGCGGCGCTGCTGTCGCCAAAATTTCCTGACGCCGATCAAAGATCGGCTGTTCTTGGTCCTTCGCTGCTTGCGCTGATTTTCGGAACCTACGTCTTCACGTTCGCCACGACGGAACTCGACACCGGGCGCGACAACGGTGTGTACAATATCATCGCCCAGACCTCGGCCGACTTTGGCTGGCCGAAGGTCGACGCCTGGGAACGGTTCGCTCGGGATGCAGCCGCTCACGCCGCGCCCGCGGAGTTGGATAGTTACCCGGGCATCTATCCCGGGCCGCCAGCGTCCCACGCGCAATTCAACCATGTCAGTGCGCTGTTTCGTGCCGCGTTCGTCGATGTTTTTGGAGAAAATGAGATCGCCATTTCGTCGGCCGTTCTGGCAACCTTGGCGCTGTTCTTCTTCTCGATGCTGGCACGAAGGCTGGTTGGTTCCTGGTGGCCGTTTGCGACGATATTGGTGGCGAGCAATGCCGCCGTGGTCTATGTGGCCAGATCGGCGCTGAGCGAAGTGTTCACGGTTTCATTGTTCTGCGTGGCGCTGTTGTTCATGATCAGATCGATCGAGCGGCGCTCCGCCTGGGAAACCTTCACAGCCAGCATCGCATTCGGCTGCGTCATGCTCTCGCGCGTCGACGGGTATCTCGTCGCATCCTTTTTCCCGCTATGGGTATTCGCGCTGCTGCGCTCCAACCCTCGTGACTGGCCGACGGCCCTTATCGCTCTTGTGCCTGCGACGGTTCTTTGCGTTTGGAGCATCGTCGATCTCCGGGACAATTCGTTCGGCTACTTTTCCGATCTATGGCCAATTGGCTTGGGGGCAAGCTTCTCGGGCGCCATTGCCTGCCTGCTGTTTTCCGCGCTTGAAATTGCCCTATCCGTAGCTGCGCCTCGGCGCTTCTCCGCGACGGGCGACTCTTTGGAGCGGTTGGCGCTGCCGCTTTCCAAGGCGTTCATTGCCCTTGGATTTGCGATCACGGTCTACGCACTTTTCAAGAGCGTTTTCGCCGACCAGTCAAAACACGATATCTATTTTGCATTCAGTTATGTTCGGGCGCCTCGCGAATTCACTTGGTACACGACAGTGCCTGCCTTGCTAATCTCATATGCGGGTGCCTGGCTGCTGGCGCGTCAAAATGGGCTAAAAGGCCTGGCATTTGCCGTGCCTTCCGTGCTGTTGATTGTCCTGATGCTCTTGTACACGCGGATTTCGCCAGATCACCCATGGGGAGCAAGGCGCTGGGTGCCATTTGCGATCCCATTGATGATCCTGCTGGCGACCGTTGCTTTGGGCAGCTTGGCCCAATACCGGCGTCGGCTCGGTCTGGGGGCTGGCCTTGCCTTGCTGGCACTCTACCTGGCTCAGCAGAACGCAATGGCACGCAATTGGTGGTTCGTTCCGCTACAAGAAGGGTGGGCGGGCGGCTACGATCGATTGGCCGCGGAACTCAGGAAACGAGGCGCGCCATACTATCTGACGAACTACTCCCCTACGGCCTCCGTTTTGACCTTTCTGGAAAGTGTTCCAACCCTGCCGGTTAAACAGCTCCTGACGGAGTCTCACGTAACCGAGCTCACCGACTTGCCGCAGGTCTGTGGGACATACATTGAGCCGGTGATTGGTTCGCGCGAGGAAGTAGAATGGATTGGTCCGCCCAATCAGGTTGTCGAGCGATGCATCCAGTCGAAAATATACGCGCCGGCGGACGTCGCGCAGGTTTCGAACAAGCCATACCGTCTGTTGACCGGCTGGCATATTCCGGAAGAGTGGGGCGCTTGGACCGGAGAACCGTGGGCGACACTTTCGCTAAGGGTTCCCAACCCAGGAAAACCAGCCAAGCTTCGGATCGCCGGCATGGCGTTCCTTGCGCCTCAGGATCCTACCCAGACGGTGACAATCTCCATCGCAGGTCAAGTAATCGGATTTCTGAATTTTACTGCTCAACAACCAACAACCGAGATGGCTTTCGACATCCCGAAAGCGCTGTCTTCGGACAATGAGATTGTAGTCACATTAGCTGTCGCGAAATCGTATTCGCCGCGACAACTTGGGCTTTCTACGGACGATCGGATGCTGGGATTCGGCCTGACCGATATCGCCGTCGATCAAGACTAGGCCAGGCATGTCCGACAGGAAGCTCGAACTCGACGTCCAGCTGTTGGGCCAATGAGTGTTCTTGTGATTTGAGGAGAAGGCGGTTAGCAACGGCCAGTAGTTTGCTACGTAAAGCATTCGAGTGAAACTCCGGAGTGCTACACATTGCTCGAGGTTGCTGAGTAGGATACTGCGGATCAATCGGCTCCGGGGAGCTACCATGAGCGATCTCGCAAGAGGTATCCATAACGGCCCCACACTCGGTCTTGCGACCGCACCACGCGGCGAGGATCGCGCGTACGTCTCAGAGAAAGTCAATGAACAGAAGACATATCCAGTTTGGTGAACAAGATGTCGCCCTCTGCGGACGCGAAGGGGACAGCTACTTTGACCATGCCGCTCCTGATGCGCCATTCGCGTTTGCAATGCGCGCGCTTCCCGATGGCGCGGTTGTTTTCGACGTCGGATCCAATATCGGAATGACAGCGGTGGTTGCGGCGAAGTCGGGGGCTGCCAAGGTCTATGCTTTCGAACCAGATCCGAACGTGTTTCCGTTTTTGCTGGAGACGATCAAGGCCAACGCGGCTGCGGTGAACGCCTTCAATATCGCGCTGGGAGCCGAGGAGCGGTCGCTATCCTTCTTCTCCAACCCCGATTCCGCCTCAGCCAGCCACCTTGTGACGGGAGACACGCTTGGACATACCCCGACGGGAACGGTCAGGATGTCGACGTTCGATGCATTTGTGAAGTCGCATCGAATTGAGGCGATCGACTTCATCAAGATTGATGTTGAAGGCTTCGAAATAGACGTTTTGCGAGGTGCACGAGATACGATAGACCGCCTAAAGCCTTCGCTGCTCGTAGAATTCAACGCCTTCACCATGGTCGGTTTCAGGGATATAAACCCTCGCGACATGTTGCGGCTGCTAGGAGAAATGTTTCCGTACGTGTACCGTTTCAAGGATGGGCAGCCGCAATTGATCGATAGCGACGGTGCCGCACTCGCGTTTATTCACGACAATCTAGTTTCAGCCGGATGTGTGGACGACCTCTACTGCGCTTTCAGACCAATAGCAGCAGCATGAATTAGCGTGACCTTTGATGGCGCGTTTGGCAATTGGCTGGCCTCGTCCGAGCTTGTTGAATCAGGCTGCCAAGGATCGGGGTCACCGGCCTCGCGTTCCCATACGAAGATTTCGCGGACGCGCCGCATCGCTGACAGAGACGCTGGGCCTCATGATCAGACGAGGCAATGACATCGTCGCGTCTGATCATCTGCGTCTCCCCGCCATTCAGCCACCCTACGACTTCACTACAACGCCACGCGAAGAGGGTTGCCGAACCAACAGTTTCCCTCCTGGACGAGTTCAATTTCGACGAATTCGGCGCCGCTGTTTTTCAGCGACATCGGTACATTCACAGCCAGGTAGATCGTGTCGCCCGGCACCAGAACGAACGGGATATTGGTGCGCGCGTTGTTGTATTGGATTGACTGGCCGGCAGCGTCGAGCGCGTGGTAGCTCAGCGTGACGCCTAGCTGTCCGTCGGCTGCGCAAAGACTCGACCAGACCGTGTCGGAGAGGTTGGTCACATTGACGACGATCTTCAACGCGGCGCCGTCATCGGTCGCGTAGGGGCCCTCCACGAACTCCAGACGGTGAGCGCGCTGTTCTTCCTCGAGGGGCGCCATGACCCGCGTGGTGCCGAGATCGGTCCGCAGGGCGAGGGGTCTTGGATCCTTCGGCTCGTAGAGCTTGTACCATTTCTGCCCGACGACCACATCTTCGAGCTGTGTGGCGCTCTCGGACCAGGTTGGCCACGAGGCATCGCCGGTCTTGGCCGTGGCTGTGCTGTTCAGGAAGTCCTTGACCGCCGCGCCAAGTGCGGCGGCAGAGCCGGCTTCGAAGAAGGACGCGGCGGCCGCGCCCTTGCCCACCTCCCGGAACACCGGAATGTCGCTGGCTATCACCGGCTTACCGAAATGGCCCGCCTCGACGATGGGCAGGCCGAAACCTTCGGCGAAGGAGGCCGCGATCAGCGCGTCGCAACCAGTGTAAAGCGTGGCCAGGTCGCTATCGTCGACCTGTGAGTGCAGATGCAGGCGCTTGCCGAACTCCGCATGGCGCCTGATGCGGTCGTCGAGATACGCCGTTCCCCACCCGGTTTTCCCGGCGATGATCAGTTCGATGTCAAAACCGTCGGCCCACAACGCCTCGAAGGCATCCAGCGCAACGCGATGGCCTTTGCGCGGCTCCAGCGTTCCGACCATCAGGAAACGGGGGCGCATCGCGCCTGTGCTCGCGCGCGCCGGCTTGGATGCGGTCGGCCCCTTGGCGAAGTCCGCGCCAAGCTGCCAGTAGCCGACTTTCATCGGGCGCGGGAACCGGATGCCCGCGAGCAGATCCAGCAATTCGTCGGCGACCGCGCGCGAGATGCAGACAAAGCCCGTCGAATAGGCCAGCGCCGTCTGAAACCATGCGCTGAAGGCGGGCGGCATGCCCTCATGGCAAAAGGCGGCCGAGCGCAGGGGAACCGTGTCATAAAGACAGGAAATGACTTCGCCGCCCTTGATCAGGGCCGGGCGAAGGAATGCCGGATGCAGCGTGTGGTAGATCCACGAACTGTCCAGCATCAGGATCGTATCGCCGGCCTGGGGCAGGAGTCTGGTTGACGGCTGCTTGGGCGGCGCCCGTCCGGTCCACTCCCGGGCGAAATACCAACCGGATTCGTCGTCACAGAACGAGATGTACTTGCCCTCGTTCTTCGCTCGGCGCGGAAACATGCTTTCGCAGATCCGCCGAACGACCCGTTGAATGCCGCTCTTGCCGTCGTCGATCAGTGTCGAGCTCGCATCCACCAGCAGCCTCGGCCTGATGACTTCGGGCTCGGCGAGCGCCATCAAGGTCGCGACGTCCCGCTCTTCATCTTTCCTGACAGCGAGTGCCTCGACCAATCCGAACCGCGGCGGCGGTGCCGGTCGACGTTCCAGGCCCCGCAGACCCTCAACGACACGCTCCGAAACCCGGCTCCAGCTGAAAGCGTCTATCCTGTCCCGCGCCAGCTCCTTCAGTTTGCGCGTGTTGGGCTTGCCTACTGCGACGGCTTCGATCTTTGCGGCGAGGTCCGAGGGCGATGCGGGATCGAAGAGCAGCGCGTCATCCCCGACGATTTCCGGAAGCGCGCCGGCCCTGGCCGCGATCGCGGGTGTTCCACAGGCGATCGCTTCCAGCGCCGTCAGTCCGAAGCCCTCCATGAAGGAGGGTTGCACCAGGGCAAGGGCCTCCTTGTAAAGGCGAACCAGCGTCCGGTCATCGACCGCGCCGGCAAACACGATCCGGTCGGCCGGCAAACCACAGGATGCCCATACGTTGCGCAACTCGCCTTCTTCGACAGGGCCGACATCGCCGGCGATGACGAACTTCAGCCTTTCCCGCAACGGTTTGGACATCATGCAAAAGGCGGCCGGAACGATGGCGATGTTCTTCCGCCAGTCGAATCCGCCCACGTAAAGGAGGTATTCGCCCGCGATATCGTTGCGCTCCGTGCTGTCGTCGATCAGCTCGACGAACCTGTTCGATATTCCGGTCCCGATGTACAGGTCGTTTGTCGTATTGACGAAATGACGCAATTCGCCGGAAGAAAAATCGGAAATCGTGAAAGCGAGATCGAAGTCCCTGTAGCTGGAGAGGCGGCGATTGAAATATTCCTGCCGGCGGGGGTCCCGCATATATTTGTCGGGAAACCGGAACGGGATCGCGTCATAGAATATGGCCGCCGTTCTGACTGTCGCCAGGGGGCCGCCGAGGTAGGGAACCGCGGGGTCCAGGGCACCCTCGAAAGGACTGGCGGAGAGGGCGAGGTCCGGATTGAGTTGATTGACGTGGTGGACAAGGGCTATTTCGCTGCGCTTGCGCCATGGCGTGAATCCGAAGTCGGCTTCGCCCCCCTCGGCTTTCCCGTGCCAGACGTGAATACGCTCCGCCGGAACGATGTCCGCAAGCAGCGACCGCGCGGCCATTGCGCTATCGGCCATCGCGGCATTGAGCGAGACCTGCAGTTCGATGTCGTTCTCATGGGTGGAAAGACTGCGCAGCAGATCCAGGACGTAGCGTCCAATGCCGCGCATCCGGCTATGCGTCTGCAGGCACTGGCCGTCGATCCATAGCTTCAATGGCTCGCTGGTCATGTCGACTTTCCGGAGCTGAGACGCTTGCTCCAGGCCTGCAGGACAGCGGGATCGGGTTCGAGCGTCCAGCCTGTCTCTATGGTCACCAAGCCTCCATTGGTGCGGGCGAAGGTCAGCAGGCGGCGCTCGAGGGGCGGGGCAATTCTGACCATGCGCTGCACGAACGCGGCGGCGCGCGGCCTTCGGCGCAACCACAGCAGGCCATGTTGCATCACGAGCCTGGCGTTTGCCCTGGCGGGTCGGCGAAGGGGGGCGCCGGGAAAGGCATGGTCCCTTGGCTGCCCGAGAACTGTACGGTACAGCTGCTTCATCCCCCGCAAGGGAGCCGCAAGTCTCCACGACGTCGAATTCCTGAAGGCATCCGTCAGGCTCGACAGTTGCTCGACCTGTTCGGCAAGCCCCGTCTCCCTGTCACGCAAGCGGGCGATTTCGGCGTCCCGTTCCTGGATGGAGGCTTCCTTGGCGCCGACCTGCTCCCTGCTCGCGATTTCCTGCTCGGCAATTTGTTGGCGAAGACGCTCGATCTCCGCGTCGCGCGCGGTCACGGCCCTGTCCTTGATGATGTCCTTCAGTTGCTTGCCGAGGGCGGCAACCGTGTTCGTGAGCGCCGTATTTCCCGCACGCATCATCTCCGACTGGGCGGCGAGATTGTCGGTCAGTTGCTGAATTTGCTGCGCCGTCGAGGCCATCGTCGCCTTGAAGCCGTCCGACAAGCTGACGATCTCGTCATCGGCCGAACGGAGCCACTGCTTGATCTGTGCCATGTCGGCGGGCGGCTGCTGCGTTGCGGTTCCTACAAATGCCGCGAGGGCCTCGGATCCCTCCGCCGCACGCTTTCTTGCCAGGCAGGCATAGTCGCGCGCCACCTCGAACATGAGATGAACGCTGCGCTCGATCGGCCCTGCCTCGATCATCGGCGCGCCGTTCAGTCTGAGGATCGCTGTTTCGGCGAAGCCGGCCTGTCCCACCAGGAATTCGAGCAGAGCCGGTGGCAGCGGGCTTTTGTGCGTTGGGTCGAGATGGAAAGTATGCGTGCCGACCGAGATGTTTTCCGGGTTGGGCGTTTCCAGGATCAGCAGGCCGTCGTCGATCAGCACTCTGCGGCATTCATCCAGCAGCTCTATCAGGTAGTCGGTCGGCACATGCTCGACCATGTGGAATGCCGAAACGACCGCCACGCTGCTATCCGGCCTGCCGCCGAGATATTCGAGCGCGTCCTGCAGTTCGATCTTGTGGCCACGGTCGGTGGCTTCCTGCGCCATGCGCGCGTTCGTATCCACGCCAACCGCTTCCAGCCCGGCCTCGCCAAGCACCTCCAGCCACTCGCCGCGCCCGCAGCCGAGATCGATCGCGAGGCACGGCCCTTCCGCCTGTCGCGGCACTTGCGCCAAAAGGGGTTGGTAGACCTTCAGCCGTTCCTTGACGAGTTCCCTCGAACCGCGAAAGCGATCCTCGAAAGCCTTGTACAGTTCCTCAAAATTCTTTTTCATCGGGCAATTTCGAGCGCGTGTTCAACGCAGCCCGTCCCGGCAGTAACGGGACGGTCCGGAGGGATGACGACAAAGCCTTGAGCACTGTCGCCATCTATAAACGTCACGGATTCCAAAGCTGCCGCCTTGGTTCGCACTTCTGCTGCAGAACCAAACATCTCACTCTCGCCGCTGCTTGGCGTCAGCTCCGCCAAGCGCATGCCGCCTCCCACGGGCGGGTATGGCATGCGATGCCCGCCACGACAATGGCGGATTCCACGTGGCGCGGTCTGGTCGGCGCCATTTCCAGGAAGCGACACCAACAGACTTGAGCGCCTTTGCTGAAGGCGGGAGATCGGCTAAGGACCTGCCATTGAATCGGGATGTTCTCATGCGCGGCTTCGCGATCTGCACTGCACCACGGTCGGGCAGCAATTTCGTGTCACAACTGCTTTCCAGCACCGGTCAACTCGGCCGTCCATTGGAATATTTCAACGGCCCCGGACGGCGTTATTTCGACGATCCAAATTATCCCGACGACAGAGGCAGGCAAGTAGACAGAATCCTGACGATGGGCGCGACGCCCAATGGAATCTATGGGCTGAAGATATTTGCTCATCAGCACGATTGGATCGAAGGTGAAATAAAATGGACCTCGATGCTGCCGAACCTGCAGTTCGTATTCCTGCGCAGGCGCGACACACTTGCCCAGGCGATTTCCTGGACCCGGGCCCTGCAGACCGGCCAGTATCGGCACGGGCAGACGCCAACCGGTGAAGCAGGATTTGATGGCGAAGCGATTCTGGCCCGCCTTCGAGCAATCACGACGGAGTATGCCCGGTGGGAGATGTATTTCGCCAGGAACGAGATAGCAGCCTTGCGCATCATCTATGAGGAGTTGGTGGACGCGCCGCAGCAGGCAATCGATAGGATCGCCAGTCTCTTCGATTTGCGTGATGTGCACATCGATATGCGTCAGATCGGCGTCACCATGCAGCGGGACGAGATCAGCGAAAGCTGGCGTAAGCGCTTCGCCAAGGAATTCGGCGATCCAGACAGCATCGATAAGCTATAGGGTTTGTCATGGCACCACGCGCCGTTCATTGCCCGTGTATCGACAGTTCATTGGGAGGGGCCGGCGCCTAATGATACTCAGACACCCGCTGTCGATCCTGATCGCCAACATATATCTGACGGGCCGTTCGGGAACCGAGATCGTCACCCGGGAGCTCGCATTCGCCCTCATGCGCGCAGGGCACAGGCCGATCGTCTATGCGCCCGAGTTGGGACCGATCGCCCAGGAGATCCGGGCGCGCGGCATTCCCGTCACTGACGACATCTCGACCATCGCCGCGGAGGTCGACATCATCCACGGCAACCACACCCAGGTCACCGCAATCGCCGCGGCGCGCTTCCCGAATGCTCCCATCGTTTACTTCACCCACGATTTCGTCGCCTGGCACAGCGCGCCGCCGCTTCTCGCCAACGTCCGCAAATATGTCGCCGTCGACGATACGGTTGCCGAGCGGCTGCAGTCCGAAGCGGGCATTCCGGCCGACCGCATCGTCACGCTGCTCAACGCCGTCGACACTGACCGTTTCGCGCCTGGGCCGCCGCTGCCGGGACGTCCGCGCCGCGCCCTGGCTTTCGCCAAGAACGCGCAGCATCTGAGCGCGGTGCGGGCAGCCTGCGAGAAGCGGGGCATCGAGCTGGATGTGATAGGAGAAGCCGTAGGCAACATCGTCGACGAGCCCGAAACCCTGCTGCCGCAATACGATCTCGCCTTCGCGTCCGCGCTCAGCGCCCTCGAAGCCATGGCCTGCGGCCGCGCGGTCATCGTTTGCGACGGTCGCGGCCTCGCTGGAATGGCTCGCTCCGAGAACTGGGATACATGGCGGCGGCGCAACTTCGGACTGCGGGCGCTGCAGCAGCGCCTCTCGCCTAAGGCGATCGCGGCCGAGATCGATCGCTACGATGCAGCCGACGCAGCCGAAATCTCGAGGCGAACGCGCCAGGAGGCAAGCCTGTCAAAATGGTTGGACGCCTGCCTGTCGCTCTATGGCGAGGCGATCGGTCAACATCGCGCCGCGCCTGCGGCCAGCTACGCGTCGAACCTCTCTTTGGCGCGTCATATGCAGACCTGGCTGCCGAAGCCGGGGCGGCCGGCATGGCCGTGGATGGCGGAGCGCGAGGAGCTTCTGACGCGGCTGGCGCGCTTGCCGGCCGGGCTGGAACCGGTCAAGGCGAACGAGCCGGTTTCATTGGCGCTGGCGGACGAGCCCGAAAAATTTGTGCGCCTGACGGGGTTCGGCGCGGTTGAATCCTGGGGCGTGTGGACCGACGGCGAACTGGCGATGGTCGAATTCGAGATAGCCTACGGCCCTGCGCCAACCTCGCTCAGGCTGGTTCTTGAGCCTTTCCTTCATGCGCACCGCTCGGAAGTCGCCGCCGAGCTTTTCATCAACGGAACGTCCATTGAACGACGGCTGTTCGCGGCGCGGCAAGACTGGAAGGTGGCGCTGCCGCCCGGTTCCTTGCTCGCCCGGCATCTAACCATCGGCCTTCGGATCGAGAATCCGGCAAGTCCACGCCAACTCGGCCTGTCGAGCGATGAACGACGGCTTGGGCTGGGACTGCGCCTGATCGAACTTGGCGGATGAGCTGCTGGCTTACTTTCTGCCGGCGCTCGCGCCCGGGATTCATGGCGCCAGTTGCCTGGCCAGCGGCTCGACGTGCTCCTTGAAGCGCAGCACTGTCTTGTAGTAGCCGCTTTGGACCCGCTGCTCGCCCCAACGCTCATAGGCCGGCGGCTGCTCGGAGCATTCCGAAATGTCCAGATGATAGTCGACCGGGCTGAGGCGCTCCACGCCGAGGCTCGCAAGGCCGTGCGCCGCGCGCAGGCGGTCGGCCTCTTCGGTCAATTCCGGATAATTGGCTATGGCCCCAAGCTTTCGATCGAACGCCCCGGCGTCGAGGTGAAGCTCGATCCCGCCTCGCGAGGTTGTCTCGCGCCTGAGGGCGCCCGCCTCCAGCGGGAATTCGAGATTGGGCAGCTCACGGCCGTCTTGGTCGCGCAATCTCGCCAGCGCCGCATTGACGAGCAGCCGGCAGACGTCGTGCCCCGGATTGAACCCTTCGACCGCGTCGGCGGCGACATAGTCGATCGCTTCGCCGGCGAGAACCGTGATCATTTCGTCAACGAGCTGCTGGAATGTCTCCGCTTCGCCGGCCAGGATAGCCCGGTAGAGTTCCCGGTCCGCCATCTTGCCGAAGAACGCCGCCGCCGGGCGCGCGCCGGCGCCGGCCAGGACTTCGGCCGTGCGGTCGAGCCTGCCAACACCGAGATGGCCCGAGCCGTCGGTCAGCACGAGGACCAGGGGCTTGGCCGTCTCCATCCAATGGTGGACCCGCAGCTCATGCCCCGGATGGGCGACGACCAATGCCGCCTTCTTGCCGCGCCACCATCCGTGCTCGTTGCTGTCCATGGGTGCGCCCCCTAAATCTGATACTGAAATCAATCGACGTAAGATTAGGGTCCCGAAAGTCGATTGGCCTTAGCGTAATCCCGGGAAAAGTGCGAAGCGGTTTTCCGTCCCGAATTGCCTTAAAATGCAAGACCTCACATCTAGCGCACGCGCCATGGGCTTCAACCAAAATAGGCCGGGAGGACTTCATTGGCAGGGCCGTCCATCAGCACGCGGCCGTGTTCCATCCACAGGATTCGGTTGCAATTGTTCTGCAGCAGCTCGCGCGAGTGGCTGGCAAGGACGAGAATCTTGGTCGTGTCGACGATCTCGCGCAGCCGCTTGTCGGCCTTGTGCTTGAAATCCTCGTCGCCGGTCGAAAGCCATTCGTCCATCACGAGTATCTCCGGCCGGATCGCGGTGGACGTCGAGAATGCCAGGCGAAGCTGCATGCCGGACGAATAGGTCCGGAATGGCATGTCGAGGAAGTCGCCCAATCCGGTGAACTCGGCGATCTCGTCATACTGCTCCCGCAATTCTTCCGGACGCATGCCCATCATCGCTGCGCGCAACCTGATGTTTTCGCGGCCCGTTGCTTCCGGATCAATGCCCAGCGAGATATTGATGAGCGACACGCATTCGCCTTGGATCAAGGCGGATCCGCTCGTTGGCTTGTAGATGCCCGACAGGACGCGAAGCAGCGTCGTCTTGCCGGCGCCGTTGTGGCCGACAAGGCCGATCCGGTCGCCCTCCCGCAGGGAAAAACTGACATCCTCGAGGCCGCGCACGATGACATGGCCATCCCCACGGCGGTCGATCGCGCCGCCGGTCGCGACACTGAGCACCCTGTTCTTGAGGGAGCGGCTTGCCGCGTTGAACACCGGAAATTCGACCGAGACGCCGGTCAATGTGATGGAAGCCATAGCGGTGTTCAGAGCCAATAGGGGATGCGATGACGATAGCTGCCAAACAGGGCGAGGGCGGCCATCCAGCCGACGACCGCGAACACGACGCACGCCATCCAGCTGATCGCGGACGGCAATTCGCCCAGAAGCGGGTCCCGCACGACGCTGATCAGATGGTAGAAGGGATTAAGCTCCACCAGCCGCTGCGAGAAGCCGTCCGGAAGCGTTTGCGGCATCCACATCACCGGGGTCAGGTACATGATGACCTGCAGGAGGTTCTGCATCACCTGCGTCATGTCGCGGTAGCGCGCGCACAACACCGCCAGGATGAGCATGATCCAAAGCAGATTGAGCGACAAAATGACAAAGCCAGGCAGCGCCAGGAAGACGTGCCATGTCGGCCAGCGCCCGACGGCCAGCAGGACGAGGGGGTATATCAGGATGTTGTGGCCGAGGATGATTGCGTTGCGGTAGAGCGTCCGCAACACATGCGTGAACAGTGGCATGCGCACCTGAAGGATGATGCCCTCCGCGCCGACAAAGGCGATGCACCCCTCGTTGATCGACGTCGCGATGAAGCCCCAGAAGATCAGGCTGACGCAAATGTAGGGGAGAAACTCCTCCAGGGGTGTGCGGAACAGCGTGCCGAAGAGGAACCCGAGCGCGCCGATCAGGACGCCCATGTTGATGGTCAGCCAGAACACCCCGACACGCGAACGGCGATAGCGCTGGGCCACGTCCTGCCAGCTGAAAGTCGTCGCGAGGTGATGTTTCGTCAGCGCCGCGCCTATGTCGGCGAACGCATCTGCAAGGAAGCCCGTTTTAGTCGGCAGCATATGTCCCGATCGTTTGTCCTGCCCAGGCCCGGCTGTGTGCGAGGTTCGATACATTATTGCCCTGTGGACATCAAGTTGATGAGCCTCCGCGGGAAACTATGCCGGCCGCCCCGGATTGCGTGCATCAACGGGCGCCGCACATCCGCCGCCAATAGCCGAAAACGTCGGCGATTGTCTGCTCGAATGGCACCAGGGGCCTCCAGTTCAGCCTGTCGCGCGCCTTCGATGCATCACCGCATGCGAAGGGCGTATCGTTGAGCCTTAGTCTTTCCGGATCCGTGCGCACCTCGATATCGATGCCCGACCGCGCGATAAGCATGTCGAGGATATCCCGGATCTTGCGGGGCTGTCCGGACGCTATGTTGAAGACACAGTCCGGTTCGGCATCGACGTCGACCATGGCCAGACGCGCATAGGCGCGCACGACGTCGCGGACGTCGAGGAAATCCCGCTCGACCTCCAGATTCCCCACATGGATGACCGGCTCGCTTTTACCCGCCACGATCTCCGCCACCTGGCGCGCGAAAGCGGGAACCACATAGGCGTCGGACTGGCCGGGGCCGGTATGGTTGAACGGCCGGCAGCGGACTGCCCGCAGCCCGTCATAGGCCATCTGCCCGATCATCAGGTCCGCGGCGGCCTTGGTGGCGCCGTACACCGTCGTCGGCCGAAGCGGTTCGCTTTCCGTCACCGGCCGGCCGGCAGCACTTTGGAACGATGCTCCATAGGCTTCCGAACTGCCGACATAGACG